>JBIIDU010000179.1:0-5051 GCA_044238165.1 Ferruginibacter sp.
GAGGGGAAGCCCGCTCATCAGTCCTTCGTAAGATAGGTCCTCTAGCTGGTCGCTCTTTTCTTTACCGCTGCCATCAGATAGGCTTGCTGCGGCATTTTGTGATTTGGAATTTCCCGTCACATTTCCGGGTTGTTTACCGGTAATTTCTTTCTTGTCGGTCTGGTCTTTGGGCGGATCGGCTACGTCAATATCGTCCGGATTCATAGAAGGCGGAGCGGTGGATGAACGGTCGGCAGGAGGTGGCGCTCCCGGCATTGTGGCCGCACTGCTCCGACGCCAGTTGTCGGTGTTGGTCCTTGATCCCCATTTTCGTTTGAATTCGGCGTAGCCCTTTGATTTCTGGGAGTTGCTGTGAAAATACCAGTCACCCGATTTGGGGGCGGCGAAGAGGTCGAGGGTCTGATCTTTCTTGTCTCCTGCAAAATCCAGCATAGGTCCCGTGTCGAAACTTGCGTCTTCCTTAAGGCCTTTGGCCTTGCGTAACTGGCGCGAAAGTTTTTTGATGTAATTCGAGCGGTCGGGTTCGGGCATGGCTGCCACTTTCTGGAGGCTGTCTTCCCTGTGGATGATGTCCAGCTTCTCCACAATTTTCGAGAGTGCGTTTCTGCGTTCCTGAATTTCTTTGGTACGGTCCTTCAGGGTGGAGTCCTCGGTCTTCAGGCTGTCGTAATAGGCATAGGCTTCGGCGTATTTCCTCTGGTCGTAGGAAATTTCAGCAAGTTGCAGAAAGGCTTTGTTCCTGTAAACGACATTGTTCTCGTTGTACCGGTAACTGCCGGTAAATAACTTGACCGCCTGGTTGCTGTCGGGTTTCATAAGGGCCATCTCGCCGGCTACAAAATAAAGGATGTCGCGGTAACTGGAGAAGTTGTCCTTCCGGCTCAGGCGGAGCAGATTGGCAATGCTGTTGTCCAGCTCCTTCGGATTGCTCCCACGGCGCATTTTGGCATTGTTGAGCTGGGCATAGATGTCGAGCATGCGGTTTGTGGTATGGGAGGACGCCTTGGTGTAATAGGTTTCGGCCTTCTCATATTGTTCGCTCAACTCGTAAAGTTGTGCAAGCAGAAATTCGGAACGTGACTTGTCCAGCTTGGTATCGGCAACACTCAGGGCCTGTTCCAGGTAACGTGCCGCACTGTCCCAGATGCCTTGACGGTAAAACCAGTAGGCATTTACGTCTGCAAGATCGTTTTGGAGCCTCGAAGGCAAGTTGATATCAAGCTGAAGTGTATGGATAAGGGCAGACGCATCTCCCGGTTCGTTCTGCTCGATCATGGTTCGGGCCAGCCAGATAAGGGCATCGTTGCGGCTCGGAGGTTCAGCGGTAAGTTTCTGGAGGATGTTCCGCTTTTCCTTGTTGGCGATGCTGATGTTTCCGTTGTCGTCTTCCCGGGTCCCTACGATCCTGCTGTCGTCTTCATTCTTTTTGCGGGGAAAGAGGTTGTAGTTGATGAATTGAAAGGTGGCGGCTGCCGAGTCGAAATCTTTACGGAGAAAATAAGCTTTCCCCATCAACAGGTACATGTTGTCGATCCAGTCGTTCCGCAGGTCATGGAGCAGGATACCCGCGGTGGCCTTATAAATCACCGAGTCGAGTTCGGTTTTCTGTGCTGCCGTACTTTCAAGAGTGAAAGGATAAAAGGGCAGCAGTTTGGTGTAATCGTCCTGGGTCGATTCTTTCGCACGTGCGATTACCGCATTTATTTTGTTGTTGGCGTTGAAATAATAGTTGTAGTGGGTGAAATTGTTCTGGAAGACCCTTCTGGGAAGGGTGAACTTTTTTTCGGCCAGTTTCTCAGAACCCAGTTTCCTGTCTTCGAATTTCTCAGGTTTCTTCTCATTGCCCAGCAGGTCTATTGTCCACATGGGCTGGGCCAGGGAGTCCAGGGGTAGGGTGAGGTAGCCGCATAGGGTGAAGGCAATCCAAAATAACTTTTTGAACATGCAGGGGCGATTGTCTAAATTGCGGTTAAATATCGTTCAATTTTCTCAATTCAGCCGCTAATAACCCCCGGTTTCTTAATTTTAACAAAGCCTGCGGTAACCATGTCAAAATTTGAAGTGAACAGCACCCTGAAAAGGCTTCGGAACCGCTACCGGCTGGTGGTGATGAACGAAGATACCTATGAGGAAGTGGTGAAGTTCCGCCTAAGCAGGCTTTCCGTATATATAGCGCTGAGCACCGCCTTTGTCCTCTTCACAATTTTCACCGTTGCCATCATCGTATTCACGCCTATAAAATACTATATCCCCGGAGTTGGTTATGGCGATGTGAAGCAGGTGAAGGAGTATAAGCAGCTCAAAATCAGGACAGACTCCATCGAGAAGGCGCTGGTCAGAAAACAACGCTACTTCGATGACCTGCAAAAAGTGCTGCAGGGCAATTTTGCCGTGCTCGATACGGGCAGCCTGGCCTTACCGAAAGTGGAAAATGAACTCGAATGATCTTTGGTGGATTCCCTATTTTCGTAACAAAATAAAAATCGTCATATGTTCGGAACAAAAGCCAAGCCGGCCGAAACCCCAACCGGCAGCACGACCATCATAGGAGCAGGTACGGTCATCCAGGGTGATATCAGCAGCAACGGTGACATTCGCATCGATGGCACGCTCAACGGCAATGTTTCTACAAAAGCCAAGTTGCTGATAGGAAACGACGGGGTCGTCAAAGGCGATATCAACTGCCAGGACGCAGATATTCTCGGCAACGTATCCGGCGATTTCAGGGTCAACGGATTGCTTCAACTTCGCGGCCAGTGTCTGGTTCAGGGAAATCTTTTTGCCGGAAGGCTGGAGGTGGAGCCCACAGCCACGTTCAACGGAAGTTGCCATATGGGTGCCAATGTGGTTGAGCTTAATGCCGAAATGGCCAATGCCGTTAACCAGTAAAGCGCCGATGAACATGAGGCTGCTTTCCCGACCCATCAGCATGCTGCTGTTGCTCTTTCTTACCATCACATTACTTTCCTGCTGGGCCTCCTACCGTATTGGCAAGGATACCTTCGATCTGCGTCTGGTCTTTGGTGCCAACCTTATTTATTTTCTTTTGTCCGCGTTTTCGCTTCGGCTGCAAGAGAGGGCTGTGGTTCATCCCAACCCTCATGTCTTTGTCCGAACCATCGTGGGAGGAATGTTTCTAAAAATGATGTTTACGGCCCTGGCCCTCTTTGTATACGTCCGCTGGGTGAATCCTCATTACGGATGGGTGTCGGTATTTTCTGCATTGCTGGTTTACCTCTGCTATCTGGTTGCGGGTGTTTACTTTGCCGGGAAGCTGAATCGGAAAAACATATGAGCAAAAAGGAGATGCCGATGGCAGCTTTGAACGATTTTCTTCCGGAAGGGAGTTTTGAAGCCGTGTCCGGATTCCTTCATCACTATAATGTGCAGCTCACCATCACCCGGGCAAGAAAATCCGTGCTGGGCGATTACCGGAACGCGGTGGCGGGTACTGGCCACCGCATCAGTGTGAATGGCAACCTGAACAAATACGCTTTCCTGATTACCTTGCTCCACGAGCTGGCCCATCTGCTCACTTTCGAAAAATTCGGGCATCGCGTGGCGGCCCATGGCCGTGAATGGAAAAACGAATTCAGCGGCCTGCTCCGTCAGTTTCTTTCTACCGGAATTTTTCCTGACGATGTGCGCGCGGCAGTGATGAACAACCTGCACCGGCCTTCGGCGAGCAGTTGTGCAGATACCCTGCTTACAAAAGTGTTGCACCGCTACGATGCCCGACAGGAGGGAGTTTGCCTCATCGAGGAGCTGCCCGATGGTGCGCTGTTCATGATACCCGGCGGAAGGATTTTCAGGAAAGGCCAGGTGATCCGAAAACGGCATAAATGTGCCGAAGTGCCGGGAGGGCAGGTTTGGCTGTTCAGCCCTGTTTACGAAGTAAAACTTCTGGAACATCCGAAAAGTTGAATGCCTTTGCCGGTGTTTTCAACTTAATGGAATGATGCTGCCTGTTCGGTTGCTTTCAGCCGCTGCATCAAGAATCTTCATGACCGATATGGCCTCTTCGGTGTTCACGGGCAAGGATCCTTTCTCACGTATTGCCCCGAACAGCCGGTTGTAAAACTCGATGTAATTTCCAACCGAAAGGGGTATTTCACTTTGGTGCCTGTTCCCTTCCTTGTCTTCATACTGCAGCATTCCGGAAAGATTGTCCAATCCGAAATCCTTATCCAGCGGATTCTTCCCCTTCAAGAGTTGCTGTTCCTGTATATTGCTTCTTCCCTGGATATAGGATCCCTTGGTGCCATGCAGGATATAGGATACCGGGCTGTACATCACGTAAAATCCACTCCCGAGCCTTACTGTAAAGCCCTGATAGAAGAGTGTGATATCGAAGAGGTCGTCTACAACGGAGCCGGGTCTTGTAAGGGCCAGATAGGCCGATACTTTATCAGGCATGCCAAAAAGTTGCAGCGACTGATCAACCAGATGCGGCCCCCAGTCGAGCAGCAGCCCCGATCCGGGTTGTGCCGTTTCCTTATGGGCCTTGGTGCTGAGTTCAGGCCTGAATCGATCGGCATGAAATTCGGCAACAATGAGTTTGCCCAGCAATCCGCTTTCCAGCCTTTCTTTTACCGTGATAAAATCGCCGTCCCAGCGGCGGTTGTGGTAGACGGTGAGCAGTCGGTTGTTTTTGTTTGCAAGTTCCTTCAGTGCAACAGCTTCTTGTGCATTTATGGCCAGCGGCTTTTCCACAAGCACATGCTTTTTCGCCATAAGTGCTTGTGCGGTAAATTCGAAATGGGTATTGTTGGGCGTATTTACAACAACCAGCTCAATTTCCGGATCGTTCAGCACTTCTTCAAGGGTAGCGTAAGACTTTGCCTGAGGGAAATCGCTCATAAAAAAACCCGGTTTTCTTTGCAGGCATCCGACAAGGCTGAATCCTTCAAGGACGCGGATGAACGGCGCATGAAAATACCTGCCCGACATGCCGTAGGATAACAAGGCGGTTCCGATGGGTTTCCTGTTCATAGTGTTGCGAAAAGCTTAAGGTCAGCGGAGCAGCACGGTGGTACCTTTTTTAAAAATTG
>JBIIDU010000311.1:0-2847 GCA_044238165.1 Ferruginibacter sp.
CCGGAATAGTCGGACAGCCTTTTTTTATGTGCCTCACTAAATTAAAAAAACAGCCGGCACTAACCACAATGCCGGCTGAAGGGTTCAGGGTAGAAGGCAAGAAAAGAACCTGTTTGCGTACAGTCACACTTTCACCGTACTGTATTCAACGTCGTTTGATTTTGTAGCCTGACGGGTGATTTTTTCCAGTTCACGGATGGTATTTTTCGCCGATTGCTCGTAGCTGCCGCTCCGGGTATGTACCACCACATTTCCCCCGAAAATCGTCAGTTTGATCTGACAGACCATGCTGTCATCTTTATAATGACGGTTGTCCTGGCGCAGCAGAATCTCGGCTCTGGAAATATGCTTGTTCAGGTTTCTGAGGGCGATGATGCCGCTGCTGATGTAGTTGAGCAGCCACTGGGGCGTGTTGCCGTAGGCGGTGTTGAATTCAATAGTCATAAAAAGGATTTTAAGAAGGTTAACAATCTCAATCACCCCGTGAAAATAGCAGCCTCACTTTCTTATAACGATGAGTGCAGTCAGCAATGTATATGACCGCTTTCCGCCTTGCTGTTTTTATGCCGTACACTGCCTGCATGCATCATAATCTTACTACAAACCAGTCGGAGGGTATGTTGAAAAACCGCTACAGCAAAGGATTTGCAAAAGGAACGGTTTCTCAGCCTTCGGGTAAATGTGCCAAAGCTGTGGAGAACTTGATGGCAATCGACATAGTAGGCGGGCGGTTTGGGGGGAAGGAGTCAAATGTTCTGATCCTGCTCATAGAGTATGCAGGTGTCTGTTTGCAATAATCCCGGCTTTTACCTGAGCCGGGATTTTATCAAATGGGAAAGGGAAAGCCTGTGCTAAGAACGTATAGCCCCGCATAGGATCGGGAAAATGTTATTTGAGCATCTGGGATACAAAATCATGGCAACTGAACTTGATGTCCAGGTATTCCTTTTCAGCTGTCTTCATTTTTTCCCTTAGTTCGTTCTGCCGCTCCCGAAGGGTTTGCAGCAGCGCATCATTGTCTACCGGTTCTTGGCCGGGACTCAGAATGACCTCCTGCCGGTTGAATTCATCGTGCAAGACGTCGAATTGTCGCATCTGGGCATCAAGCAGTGACTGGTGGGCCTCCGTGGCAGCCGCAATTCCCGTGATGCTGTTTTGCCTGACGATGGCTTCCAGTTTCTTCTCTATCGTAACTATTTCGTCGTTGATGGTTTCAATGTCTCTTCTCCATTCTTCAATTTCGTCAAGGAAATACCGCGCTACATTATTTTTCATGGTTTTGGAGTGGGAGTTAATATATAAATAAATACATTATAGATTAGTGCAAGATAGATAATATTGAAATAAAAATATTAAAATATTAGTGTTTGTTCCATTTTTCCCGGAAAATGCTTCCTGCATCATATTTGCTTTTGGCTTTTTCATTGTAACCGCTTTCCACCAACGGCAGAATATTCAGCGGTATGACATGGGCCGGAATCTGAAGCATTTCTCGCACCGTATTCATGTTACCCTCGTCGGGATACAGGGAAGTCCATGCCGTGCTGTATCCCATGGCCTGAGCGGTGAGGATGATGTTCTGGCTGGCGCAGGTACAGTTGATGACGGCCATGGCCTCGTTTTCCATCAAGGCGTCCTGAACGACCGCGCAAACGACAATGTCGGCTACCGCCCTGCTCAATTTTGCCGCAAAGGGCAAGCGATTTGCAAGAAGCCCCAGCGTTGGCCTGTCGGTGATGGCTATGAACTTCCAGGGCAAATGCTGCAGGGGAGCCGGGGCCGACATTGCGGCATACAGCAACCGGTTAATTACCCCGGAATCAATACCTCTCTCTTTTTGTGCCGCTGAATAACCCCGGAAAGATGTTGATTCCCGGGTTGCGTTGTAGGCAGTACTTTCCATGATGGTCGGTTTTTTGTTAAAAGGGAATAAGATCTTTTATCTGGTCAAAAATAACAGCGATTCTTCTCCGTATTCATGATTCAGGTTACTTGTGCCGATGATGATAGCAAGGGTTGATTTAGAATTAATACTAAAATATTGTTTCCACCCTATCATATTCACAATGTTCTGTTAATAAAGATTCAAGACTACCCCGTGCAAATTTTGCAGCCGCATGCATCACCCTCTTCAATTTCCCCGTCAATGAGCTCTTGCCGTTCAACTAGCCGCAGCACACGCTAATGCCATTTGCGTCGGCTTGCCAAAAAGTTTTGTAGCTATCATCCACTGTAGCTCATAATGCCGTTAACGGGAGATGGGTGGTTTTAGAAGCAGCATTGACCATAAATTCCTGGAACGCTCGCCGGTGTTGTAAATGCCGAAAGGGAGCTAATACTGAAAGGATATCTGTAATGAACCAATTTTATAGGCCCAAACAACTATCACATCGCCGTTATACGGGGAAATTTTTGGGCTAAAAGAGAACTCGTTTTCGTATACTCATATATCATTCGCTGGTACGCTGCCGAAGCCATAGTTTTTGCCACACGCCTGAAAATCTGCCCCGGGGTTTCCACAATCCTGCCAAGGCTAATGCGGTGCAGGCAACAGTTGCGCAAAACTTTCAGGCCGTTGGCGGAAAGGTTACAGGGTTTGTTCATTTACTGCAAATAGGTTGCTGCCGCTTATCCACACAATGATATGCCTCATGTTGCGGACTGCGTAAAACCACGCTATGTAGTATTTGCCGCTTTTCCCAAAAATCCAGCGACCCGTATGACACTACTCATCCTTCGCTATGGGAATGGTCATATTAAAATCATCGTTGAGCCCTTTATTTTGAGCCGGTAATGACACAAACACCATTACATGCCAAATATGAAAAAGCAGGAACAATCCACATC
>JBIIDU010000070.1:0-10183 GCA_044238165.1 Ferruginibacter sp.
ATCGTTTTCCGCAACCAGCAGGAACAGAGTGTTGGCCGGCGGTTCTTCAATCAGCTTCAGCAGCCGGTTGCCGTTTTTGGTCAGATATTCCGGCATCCACATGATGAGGATTTTGAAAGGGCTTTCAAAACTTTTCAGTGAAAGTTTGCGGACAATGTCCTCGCACTCACTACTAGAAATATTGCCCTGCCTGTTTTCGGCCTCTATATATTGCAGCCAGTCGTAAACATTGCCGTAGGCATTCTGGTCAATGAATTCACGCCACTCGGTTCCGAAGTTGGTGCTCAGGGCTTTTTCAGTCGATTTCCGGACAACCGTGGGAAACGAAAAATGCACATCGGGATGGGCCTGGCGGGCACACTTCACACAGGCGGGGCAGGTGCCGCAGGAATCAGTGGCATTTTGGAGAGGTGCCGGCGTTTCCGGCTCACCAAAAAGGCTTGGGGCGGCAGGAACGGAACGGGCAAAGGGCGAATTCTTCTCGCACACGATGTACTGGGCGAAGGCCATGGCCAGAGGAAGCGCACCTGAACCCTCGCGACCCAGGAAGAGCAGGGCATGGCTGATGCGGTTCATTTGTGCCAGTTGCACCAGCCTCTGCTTAACGGCATCCTGCCCCACGATATCGTTGAACTGCATGGTTGCAAAATAACAAAAATTACCGCGGGTGGATGCTGAAAACCGGAACTGAACCAATCACGATAAACCTTTTCATTCAAAAATACCACCCCGCCTATCTTTGCAAAAAATCAAAAAACAGACATGGAATTCAGAACCGAAAAAGATACGATGGGTGAAGTACGGGTACCCGCAGGTGCCTACTATGGCGCGCAGACCCAGCGCAGCATCGACAACTTCCGGATTGCGCAGGACATCAACCGCATGCCCCGCGAAATCATCGACGCCTTCGCTTACCTGAAAAAGGCTGCGGCCATCACCAACTTCGAGGCGGGCGTATTGACGAAGGAAAAATGCGACCTCATCGGGCAGGTTTGCGATGAAATCCTTTCGGGTTCCCTGTACGAATATTTTCCCCTGGTGGTCTGGCAAACCGGAAGCGGCACACAGAGCAATATGAATGTGAACGAAGTGATCGCCTACCGCGGACATGTGCTGCGCGGAGGACAACTCAGCGATGCGCAGAAGTTCCTGCACCCCAACGATGACGTGAATAAATCACAGAGCAGCAACGATACGTTTCCCACGGCGATGCACATTGCAGCCTACAAGACCCTCGTGGAAAGCACGATTCCGGGGATTGAAAAACTGCGTGATACCCTCGCCGCCAAAAGCCGCGCCTTCATGCAGGTGGTGAAGATCGGTCGCACCCATTTCATGGATGCCACGCCGCTCACCGTGGGTCAGGAATTCAGCGGTTATGTGAGCCAGCTCGACCATGGCCTCAAAGCCATCCGCAACTCCCTGCCTCACCTCAGTGAACTGGCGCTGGGCGGCACCGCAGTGGGCACCGGTATCAATACGCCTCCCGGTTATAGCCAGAACGTGGCCGGGCACATAGCCAAGTTGACCGGTCTGCCCTTCGTAACCGCCGAAAACAAATTCGAAGCACTGGCCGCGCACGACGCCATTGTGGAAGCCCACGGGGCATTGAAGCGGGTGGCCGTAAGCCTGATGAAAATCGCCAACGACGTCCGCATGCTGTCAAGCGGCCCGCGCAGCGGCATCGGCGAGCTCTTCATTCCCGACAACGAGCCCGGATCCTCCATCATGCCCGGTAAAGTGAACCCCACACAATGCGAAGCGCTGACCATGATTGCCGCCCAGGTGATGGGCAACGATGTGGCCATCGGCATCGGAGGCAGCAACGGACACTTCGAGCTGAATGTGTACAAACCGGTGATGATCTACAACTTCCTGCACAGCGCCCGACTCATCGGGGAGGGTTGTGTTTCATTCAACGACAAATGCGCCACCGGCATCGAGCCTATCGAAGCCAATATCCGCAAGCATGTCGACAACTCGCTGATGCTGGTGACGGCCCTCAATACCAAAATCGGTTATTACAAATCGGCGGAAATTGCGCAGAAAGCACATAAGGAAGGAACCACACTGAAAGAGATGGCGGTGAAGTTGGGGTATGTGAGCGCGGAAGATTTCGACAGCTGGGTGGTGCCTTCCGGTATGGTGGGTGATCTGTCCTCGCGATGAGAAAGACCGGAGCGGTTTTGATTGATCGCAGGATTGACTTAATTTACCTTCCAATAATATGATTCATCCTTCACCCCAAACCATTACCATGAAAAAAATTTTGTTCGCTATGCTGGTTGCGGCTTCTTTCGTTGCCTGCAAAAAAGACAGCACACCCACCCCCACCTGCACGGCCACGGAAAACTCCATTCTGGCCACTTATAAAATCGAGTCGTACAAGGATGCGTCGGGCACCGATCTGTTTATCGCTTTTCCTGCCTGCATCAAGGACGACACCTATGAGTTTGCCGCAAACGGCGTCTTAATTTTTACCGATGCGGGTACCGCCTGCGCTGCGATTCCGCCCGGCCCCAATCAAAACAGCTGGGCGCTTACCACCAACAATACCATCCTGAGTCTCGATATCCAGAATTCCAACTTCCCCGAACCGATTGCCGGCGATTTCAAAGTAGAAAGCTTTGACTGCACCCGGCTGGTGGTTTCAATTACCCCCGGATTCAATACCATCGGTAAGGAGACGATAACATTCCTGAAGCAATAAGCGGGCTATGGTCCCGGAGATCGATAAATCATCCGGCCCCGTTTCATTAAAGTGAAACGGGGCTTTGATTTATTGTACCTGCACATCGTCATTCACCAGCGCGCTGGTTTCAACGGTAGGACCACCCCCGGCATTCTGCTGCGCGGCGAAAAAGCGCTTCTGGAAAAGAATGAGGATGAATACGCCGGTAGATATGGATGCATCGGCCAGGTTGAAGATGGGCCGGAAAAATTCAAAATCTTCTCCGCCCCACAAGGGAACCCAGGACGGGAAGTGACCGGTGATCATCGGAAAATAGAACATGTCGACCACCTTTCCGTGCAGAAAACCGGCATATCCTTTTTCAGGAAACATACGGGCCACCTGCATGCTGCCGGGAATGCTCTCCTCGAAAAGCAGTCCGTAGAACATGCTGTCGATCAGATTACCCAACGCACCGGCAAAAATGAGCGAGGCGCAAAGGATATAACCGGAATGGTACTTCTTTTTAATGATGCTGTTCAGGTACCAGATACCGAAGATCACAGCCAGCAGACGAAACAGGGTCAGCAACAATTTTCCGGCATCGCCGCCGAATTTCCAGCCGTACGCCATGCCTTCGTTTTCCACAAAGTGAAGACGTGCCCAATCGGGTATCATCACATAGCTCTCGTTGATGTGGAAATGTGTTTTCACATAAACCTTTAGCATCTGGTCGGCAATCACCACTAGGAGAATCAACCCGACCACCGTACGTGCCTTGATCATGGCTTCAAAGATAATTGTTTTGCAGGAGGTGCCGCGGCATCAGTCGCCCGGTCATCCGGTGAACTTGTAGCCGATTCCGCGAACGGAATGGAAATAGCGGGCGTTGCGGCTGTCGTCTTCGAAATACCTGCGAAAATTCAGAATGAAATTGTCGATAGTGCGGGTGGTGGGATAAACATTGTAGCCCCATACCGTCTGCAAGATCTTCTCGCGTGGCACCACTTCGTTCCGGTGGTCGATCAGCAATTTGAGCAGCATCGCCTCTTTTTTTGTAAGCGTGATCCTGCGGCCTTTCTTATCAACCGCTTCCAGCGCCTTGAAATCGATGGTATTTTTTCCGAAAGTGAACACCGGTACATGCAGCGCGCCCGAGGGAGGCCGGTTACTTTTCTGCAGCAGTTTCCGCACGCGCAGGAGCAGCTCTTCCAGATTGAAGGGCTTGGTAAGGTAGTCATCAGCACCTGTTTTCAATCCAAGCACGCGGTCGGCGCTGCTGTTTCGGGCGCTGAGAATCAGGATGGGAACCTCGTTCTGCTGCAGGCGGATGGTTTCACAAACACTGATACCGTCGAGTTCGGGCAACATGACATCGAGGATCAACAGGTCGAAATGTTCCTTTTGCAGGGCCTCCAGCGCGGCGGCACCGTCAAACACACCTGTTACCCCGTAGCCTTCCAGCTCAAGATTGAGCTTGAGGGCTTCGTGCAGGTTTTCCTCATCCTCCACCAGCAATATCGATGCGGCCGGTTGTTTCATACGAGCGTATTGAATTCCATCACCATCTTGCAACCTCCGCCTGGGTTGTCGGCAACCCGGATTTTTGCCTTATGATAAACAGCGATTTTCCGGGTAAGGTAGAGTCCGATGCCCGTTCCTCCTGCGTGCCTTGTGGCAGCCGCAGCCGATCGGTAATATTTCCGGAAAACCATTTTCTTTTCACGATCGGCAATACCTTCACCCTCGTCTATCACTTCCAAAATACAAACAGTTGGCATTGAACGCAGGTTCACCCGTACCCTGGATTTTTTGGGCGAATACTTGATGGCGTTGTCGATCAGGTTGCTGATGGCCAGTTGCAGCAGCAGCACATCTCCGTTCAGCCTCACCGATGGAGCCAGATCCGCTTCTATGAGGCGGGAGGGGAAGCGCATGCTGAAATCGCCGATGACGCCGGCGATGAGTTCCGAAAAATCAAGGACTTCGGTGGAAGGCACATAACCGCCGGCATCAAGCTGGAAAGACAGCAACAAGTTGTTGCACAAAGTGTTCAGCCGGTTGGCTTCGTGCAGGCTGTTGCGGATGAGCTTGTGCCGCTGTTCCTCATCGAGATTGCGTTTCTGCAGGGTTTCCAGGTTGATCTGGGTTACGGCCAGCGGAGTCTTGAGTTCGTGGGTGATGGCCATCATCAGGTGCTGCCGCTGGTTGCCGGCATTGATTTCCCTGCGCACGGCACGGTACACAAACCAGGCACCTCCGACAATCAACAACAAAAATGCGATGCCCTCTCCAACATACTGGCTGTATTTGCGCCGCTCGTAATCGCGAACGGATGCGGCATCAGGCAACGTATGAAGGGAATCGGACTGGCGGAGTTTTAATGCGGCCATTTCACTGTTCTGCCGGGTCAGCGCGATGAACCACCATACCAGCGCGGCAAACACATAGGCTACCAGGATCCAGTAGATGAGGAATACCGGCTGGAAGCGTTTGGCGATATGGCGTTGCTGCGACATGATAATCGGCGGAAGTTTCGGGTACGAAAGATCTGAAGGATGCTTGAATACTTCAGGGCCTGGCTTTTTCCACACGGATACCGGCGCTCATGATGGCGGGCAGTTTTTCTTCGCGCATGATCTGTGCCAGTGAAAATGTATAAAGACCTTTCTTCCCCAGTTTTACAGGGCCGGGGGTAAGCGGCTTGCGCACTTCCCAGATATCGTCCATACCGCTGCCTTCCCATCCGGCGGCATCGTTCCCCAAGCGGAGCTCGACGCGCTGGTAACGCATGCTGTCTCCTGGAAAGGCCGTACCCGCATTGAGCCAGATATTGTTATAACGGTATGCGGCGGTATGGCGCAGCACCGCATAAATGTTGTAGCGTGCCGTGGTATCCTTTATCTCGAACTGGTAGACGGGCACAAAGTTCCCGCTCCATACATATCCCGGAATGGGCACATTTTTCTCATACACTTCCAGATTGCGGCAGGAAGCCATCGGCAGCAGCGCCGCAACAATGATCCAATATCTGATTCGATTCGGCATACCTAAAAAAAATTTGCTGCAGCAACCAAACTGGTTCCTGAAAGCAGCGCTTGTCAAAGCACATTCAACACTAGTTCCTTGGCCTTCTCGAGTTCGTCCTTCATGGCCACCACAGATTTCTGGATATCGGCGTCGTAGGCCTTGCTTCCGGTGGTGTTGATCTCACGCCCCATTTCCTGGATGATGAACGACAGTTTCTTTCCCTTCGATTCATCGTTGTTGGACAGCAGCTCCTTGAAATAGGCGCAATGCTGCCGGAGCCGCACCTGCTCCTCGTGGATATCGATCTTCTCCATATAATAGATCAACTCTTGCTCGAGACGGTTGGCATCGTAGTTTTCGGCCCCTACATATTTCTGCAGCAGCTGGCCGATTTCCTCACGGATTCGTGCGATGCGTCTCGGTTCGAGACGAAGTATTTCTTCTTCCTGTGCGTGGATATTGTTCACGCGCTGCAGCAGGTCTTGCTGCATCACTGCTCCCTCCTCCCTGCGGTGACGATTGAGCTCATCGAGGGCAGTTTGCAGCACCTTGCTGAACTGGAGGTATTCCTGCCCGTCGAGCATATCGGTAGCGGGAGTGACCACTTCGGGCAGACGCAACAGGGAACTGAGCACCGCGTTCGTGTCTATCTGCAATTCCGCAGCCAGGTCGCTGAGCTGGCGGTAATAGGTGCGTATCAGATCGGTGTTGATGTTCACCGGCCGGAAAGTGCCGTTCTGTTTGATGGATATGTTGCATTCGATACTGCCACGCAGCAACTGCTCCTGGATGAGGCTGCGGATTTCAAACTCATAGGGCTTGAGCAACGGAGCCAGCCGCAGTTGCACTTCCAGCTGTTTTCCGTTGAGCGATTTGATTTCGACGAGATAGGTTTTTTCGCCGATGGTTTGTTCCGCCCGTCCGAAACCCGTCATTGATTTTAGCATAGTGTTGCAAAAATACATGCTTCGCACGCGATATCGGCAACAAATAACGCCGTATGGATGCAGGATTGCTTCAGGGTTGTGATGGAAGAAAACGGCGGTAGCATTCCCCGCGCGTCATGATGCGCATGTCACCGGGTTGCATGCCTTCAAGGGTGTACTCTTCTATACGGTAGCGGACCAGCCTGAGTGTCGGCAGACCTACCGCAGCGGTCATCTTGCGTACCTGCCGGTTTTTGCCTTCCGTCAAAATCATGCGGATCCAGCTCGTGGGTATCGACTGGCGGAAGCGGATCGGGGGATTCCGTGGCGGAAGTTGCAGCGGCTCGTAAAGAAGCGATGCCGTGCAGGGGAGCGTGACGATTTTCTTTCCCTCCGAAGCGATGGTGATTCCGTTTTGTAGGCGGCCGAGCGCTTCACCCGAAACCATACCCTCCACCTGCACCCAGTATTCGCGCGCATGACGGCGGGAAGGGTGCAGCAAACGGCTGTTCAATGCGCCGTCGTTGGTGAGCAGCAGCAATCCTTCGCTGTCGGCATCCAGACGGCCCACCGGATACACATCGCGGGGAACGGAAAAAAAATCCTTCAGGCATAAGCGGCCGGGCTCCGCTGAAAACTGGCAGAGCACCTGGAAGGGTTTGTAAACTGCCGCATAAAAAAAGGAAACCGACATGGCGATGTACCGTTGTATCTGACAGCCGGCGAAACCGGACTTGCCACAAATAAAAAAGCCCGGTAAAAAATTACCCGGCTTTAATACTTGAATGGGTTAGTAAGTACAGGAACTTGTAATTCCTACACAATATTAAAAATTATTTTTCCTTTCAAAAAAAATTTTGCGGGAAATTTTATGCACATTTTATTTTTCACTGTGGAAAAGGACGACCGACATTCATCCGATAGGCAGGCCGTCAAAATTGAATGCGCGCAAGCTGATGCACAAGCATTGAATTTCCGGATGGCTGAAACCCTTTGCTGCATTGCGTTTCAACAATACCGGATTTCCAAAAGGCACAACAGCAAACTTCCCGCAAGCTGACACATGTGTGCGTCAACCGCAAAAAAATCACAGACCGCATGCGCTAAAAAAAATTGCAGGGGCATTCCGGTTTCGATGAAGCATGTGTCGTTTCTTTCAAAAGACAAAGCACATTACCTTTATCGAAAAACAATCATGCAGTTTCCTTCCCCCGTTCCGATTTCGTGGATAGCCGGTTTCATCGGTGCAGAACTGATGGGCAACAGCGAGGCAATGGCTACGGGCATCAACGAGATCCATAATGTGCGTGAGGGGGATATCGTTTTCGTAGACCATCCGAAGTATTACGACAAATGCCTCAACAGTGCTGCAAGCTTCATCATCATCAACGAAAAAAAAGCGGTACCGGCAGGCAAGGCATTGCTTTTCACACCTGAGCCCTTCGAAGCCTATGTAAAACTGGTCAACCACTTCTATCCTTTCCGCGCACCCGAAGGAATGATGAGTCCGTCCGCAGTCATCGGTGAAGGAACCGTGATTTTTCCCGGAGCCTATATAGGCCACGGTGTCCGTATCGGCAACAACTGCATCATCCATCCGCATGTCACCATCCTTGACCATTGCATCATCGGTAACGGGGTGACGATACAGGCAGGAACTACCATCGGGAGCGACGCCTTTTATTACAATGGCAAAAAGAACCGGGAAATACATTACCGGAAAATGCCCAGTTGCGGGCGTGTGGTGATCGGCGACCATGTGGAGATCGGTGCCAACTGCACCATCGACCGGGGTGTGAGCAGCGATACCGTCATCGGCAAGGGCACCAAATTCGACAACCTCATCCATATCGGTCATGATACCGTAATCGGCAACAACTGCCTCTTTGCCGCCGCTGTGGTGGTAGCAGGTTGTGTGCTAATTATGGACGGAGTCACACTCTGGGGGCAGGTGGTGGTCAACAAAACGCTGACCATCGGCGAAAATGCGGTGGTTTTGGGGAAAGGCGGAGTCGTGGGATCGCTGGAAGGAAACAAAACCTACTGGGGCACGCCGGCACGGGAAGCAGGTGCCGCAAAAAAGGAACTCGTGTGGATCAGGCGCATTCCCGAACTGTGGGAAAAAGTGATGAAGGCACAATCAGGTTCCTGAACAAGGGAAAAAACTTCAGTCTCAATTTCCCGAGGGACATTTATAACTAACAATATTGAACGACAAGCCGATTTCGGCCATCACATACTGGTCTTTCTGCTTGCTCCAGCCCCGCTGTTTTCCTTCAAGGCCGATGGGTGTTCCCTTCTCATAACTGCGGTCCTGCAGGATGCCTGCCACACTCAACTGGCCGTTGGGCAACCGGTCAAAATTATTCAGCCCCGCATAAGTGGTGCTCACATCATCCAGATAATCGGTATTGGTGAGGCGGTGCGCCACCTGTACGCTGAAGTTGAGCCGGTCGCTGATATTGTATTTGATACCGATGCCGATAGGAATGCAAACCGCCATGCTGTTGTAAGGCTTTCTGCCTTCGTAGCCCTTGTTTTGACCTTCGGTACCGAGAGGCCGCAGGTAGACCTTTTCATCATTGAGAAACGCATAAGGGTTGTAACTGAATACCCCGAGACCCAGCGAAAGAAAGGGCGTGAACATATAATCGGGGTGATTAGGGATGAACTGGAAGAAGTTGAAATCGCCATGGACGGCAAACTCCCAGATATCGGAATTGAAACTGAGATTGCGCCGCTCTTGGTAAACGTTCTTGCTATAGATATCGCTGTAGCCCAGTTGTGCATAATGTGCGCTCACCCGCAAAGCCAGGTAATTATTGAACTGCTTCCTGTAAAAAATGCCCAGTGCCGGCTTGGGCCGGTTCAGTGCAGAACGGGTATTGAGGTCGCCGAAATAATGCGCCATACCTGCCGTGATGCCGAACTCTCCCTGAAGTTCGTTGCCGTCAAAACCCCGCTGTGCGAGAAGCGGGAGATGGAAAGCCAGAAGCACCAGCAAAACAGAAATTGGTTTTTTCATCGATAGCATAACAGGCGTTTTGATCTGTACGAAGTAAAATTTGTAAGGAATGCGGCAATCCTTCTCTACCAATGGGGTAAAAATAATCAATTGTGCCTTAATAATATCACAAAGCGCTGTGCGTCAGGGGCAGTGACGGGACTACGCACTATTTCCCGCATCGGGCAATCCCATAGCGGCTTATCAGGAAATCTTCCAGACGCTGTAACAAGGTGAGCTGGTTGCGGGCCCGGTCGAGGTTATGACCGGCATGAGCAACACGGTAATAACGATCGCCGTTCAGGTAGTCGGCCATGAAGCGCAGGCTTTGCATATAGGCCAGCAGCAGCCCGCTGTAATCGAAATGAGTGCGTTCATCGGCGGAAAAACAATCGTACATCCGCTCCAGATAACCTTCACGAAGTGCCTCATAATGACCGGAACGGATCCGCATATCTGAACAGGCTGCCGCGTTCTCATCCATATCAGGGGCCAGGCTTCTGACCATATCGCCGAAGTCACTGAAATAATAACCCGCCATGACGGTATCAA
>JBIIDU010000312.1:0-2814 GCA_044238165.1 Ferruginibacter sp.
AACAAAACTCCGCTCCAATGTCACTCGCATCAAATGCGAACCGCTTAACTTTGAATCAACAAACTTAAAATTTTCAAAACCTGCAATATGAAAAAGATCCTCCTTACTCTTTTTGCCGCCACCGGACTCCTCTTGACCTCTTTTGCCCAAAAGAAAGCATCGGAAAAAGTGGTTATCCAAACGCCCACCATCCAATGCGATATGTGCAAGGAGCGCATTGAGAAATACCTGAGCCGTGAGCCGGGCATTTCTGCCGTAAAGGTTGACCTGAAGAAGAAGACAACCACCGTCACCTACCTGACCGACCGCAACAATATCGAACAGATCCGCACGGCCATCGCCAACATAGGCTACGATGCCGACGGGGAGGCTGCTGAAGAATCGGCCTACAAGAAACTTCCGAAATGCTGCCGGAAGCCCGCCGAACCTGCAAAAGCAGTGGAAGGCACCAAGGAATAAACCTTCCCGTTCAGTCCAATGTTCCTGGTAATTATCCGGAAGCGTTGTTTCCTGTCAACATTTCAACGACCAATCATCTGCATCCAATTTTTTGAATCAAATGATTGACCAGATGAGGTCCTATCTGCTTATTGTTATCCTGCTCATCACCTGTCTTAAAAAGGCATGTTTTTCCCAGCTTCAGGCCAATATCTGGCATTTCGGCAACGGCCGTTCGCTTGATTTCAGCAGCGGTACACCGGTGAATACCACAGGCAGCCAGATTTTTACAACCGAGGGGTGTGCCTCGTATTGCGACAAATACGGAAAGTTGCTTTTCTATACAAACGGAGGAGGGCGGGAACCGGCCTTTAGCGGGCAGGATGGCGGTCATATCTGGAACCGCAACAATGCTGTACTGCATGCCATGGACGGAGTACAGGGCGGCGGTTTCTCATCGGGACAGTCGTCCGTGATTTTTGAAGCCCCGGGACAGGACTCGGTATATTACCTCTTCACTACCGACGAACTGGAGTGGGACATAGGCGCATCACCCGCAGTAATACTCGCGCAACCGCTGGGCCGTGGCCTCTCCTATTTTACGGTCGATATGCGCCTCAACGGCGGACTCGGTGGCGTGGTGCTGGCCGACCAGCGGGTATTCACGCCCACTTATGAAGGCCTCTGCGCCATCCGGCATGCCAACAAACGCGATTACTGGATCATTGTCAACCAGAATGCGGCCAACCTGGGGCAGCCAAGCGGACTGAGGATTTTCGCGGTAACCCCGGAGGGTGTCGCTCTAAAAGGTTCCTATACCGGAGCGGGGAACACGACCAACGGAATCATCAAGGCCTCGCCCGACGGCAAGCGCGTACTTACATTCGTGCCCGATGACGCGACCGGCGCTCCTCAACCCAGACTCCTGCAATTCGATAACGGTACCGGCACGCTTTCCGCCCCTACTCCACTCCCCGGCACTATCAGCTCAGGCGAGTTCTCACCCAACAGCCGCTTCCTCTTCACTTTGGAATCAATTCCGAACCAGTATGAACTGCGCCGCTACGACCTGCAGGCAGCAAACCCCTCCGCCACAGCCACCACCATCGGAAACATCAACAGCTTCCTCATAATCGGCCCGCCGCAACTGGGTCCTGATGGGAATATCTATTTTTTGAATTTTTCACAATCGGCAACCGTTACCGCTACCCTGCTGAACCGGATTGTTTGCCCCAACACCCTGGGCGCGGCCCTGCAAACCAACCTGCAGACCTATGACAGACAAGACGATAATTTTATCGGACTCCCAAATTTCAGTGCCTGGTTGTTTGAAAACTACGACTCGGTATTTGTTTCTCTGGGGCTCGATACCGTCAACCTCTGCGAAACCGGAGGCTCGATCGTACTCGACGCCAAAAATCCGGGGGCAAGTTATCTGTGGTCGAACGGCGCCACCACCCAAAGCATTACAGTCAACACACCGGGTACATATTCGGTAACGGTGAACGGCGCCTGCGGAAACGGCACCGACCAGGTGGTGGTGATTGATTGCTGTACAAGCAGTATCAATGGCAACATCACTGCAAGTACCGACTCCTGTTTGCAAAGCACAAGGTCCTTTTCAGTCAGCGGCATTTCCGGCATCACCAGCATCAACTGGAATTTTGACGATGCGGGCAGCGGAGCCAGCAATTCCAACGCACTGAATCCGACGCATCGGTTTTCGGCACCCGGCAACTATGTGGTTACCGCCATTGTTCGCACTGCCTGCCTGACCGATACACTGTCCTATCCCCTCGCGGTGGTGGATTGCGTGAAACCCTGCACCGGCAACGTGTTACGCAGTGCCGATTCCTGCCAGGAGAACGCCCTCAGTTTCAGCGTGCAGTCCGATTCACTGCTCCTCTCGGTTAACTGGAACTTTGGTGACCCGTCCAGCGGTTCCGCCAACCAATCGAACCTGATCAATCCCACCCATCTTTTTTCCGCACCCGGCAACTATGTGGTTACTGCCATTGCCAACTTCCGCTGCGGGATCGACACGCTGACCAAAAGCATATCGGTATCGGACTGTGATACAGGTTCGCTGGGCTGCAACCTTTTCATTCCCACTGCCTTCACGCCCAATGGCGACGGGCTCAACGATTTTTTCCAGCCCCTGGCCGCTTGCAGCACCGAGCTTTACGAACTGGAAGTGTATAACCGCTGGGGGCAGTGCGTCTTCCGTTCGTTGAATCCAGGCAACCGGTGGGATGGCAAATACAAAGGTGCGGATTGCCCGATCGGGAACTATGTTTACCAGATCCGCTACCGATTTGCGCAGAAGCCCCAAAAAACGATGGCCGGTTCGGTGAGGATATTGCGGTGATTGCTCTT
>JBIIDU010000071.1:0-10156 GCA_044238165.1 Ferruginibacter sp.
TGGGATCCTGCCAAAGGAATTCTTGATGAAACGGCTATCTCCGAAGCGGATTACATCGTGAACCTTGCAGGGGCCGGCGTGGTTGACCATAAATGGACGGATGCATACAGGGAAACCATCCGTGCGAGCAGGGTGCAGTCGGGCCGGTTGATTGTCGAAACCCTCAAAAACAAGCCGCATCACGTGAAGGCGGTGGTCAATGCTTCTGCCATCGGCTGGTACGGTCCTGACCGGACGGGCCGGCAAACTCCATTCCGTGAAGAGGATCCTTCTTCCAACGATTTCCTGGGCGAGACTTGCCGGGCCTGGGAGGCTTCGATAGATCTTGTCGGCGCAAGCGGCATCCGCCTCATAAAATTACGTTTTGGCATCGTGCTTGCACAAGAGGGAGGCGCACTGGCCGAGTTCATACGTCCTCTGCGTTTTGGATTGGCTGCGGTAATCGGCAACGGGAAACAGGTGATGAGCTGGATCGGCAGGGAAGACCTTTGCCGGATGATAAGTTTCGCGCTTCTTGAATCAGAAATCAGCGGGGTCTATAATGCAGTTTCCCCCCACCCGGTCACCAACGAGGAGTTGAATCGTACCCTGGCAGGCTTGATGCGCGGCAGGTTTTATCTGAAAATGCACGTGCCTGCATTCGTTATCCGGCTGATGCTGGGAAGCCGCAGCGTGGAAGTGCTGAAAAGCACAACGGTCAGCGCCGAGAAAATCCGCTCCGCAGGTTTTGTTTTCAGATATCCGGAACTGGAAAAGGCCCTGTCTGCCGAACTTTCCCTTAAATCCTAGCGTTACCTGATGGGCCCTCTTCCGTACTGGCGGATTCAAACTATTTTTGTACCGCAGGCCGGGTAGTTCTAAACAAACCGGCCGGGTCAAATTTCTTCATGCCTCCAAGGAAAAAAATCTTCGGGTCTTTCAGCGTTCGTTATGCTGTTTGCTGCACTTTGCGTTCTTGCAGATTTTCTCTGTTTTGTATGCTTTCACTGTTGCTATTGTGCCCTACTTCTTTCGCTCAGCCCGACCCGTCCACGATTGACCGCGCCCGGCTTACCAAGGTGATTGTTGTGGAGTCGGTGATCACTACGGCCACGATGATCGGCCTCCATTACCTCTGGTATAAGAAATTTCCCCGCAGCCGTTTCCATCTGTTCAACGACAACAGCGAATGGATGCTGATGGACAAAATCGGTCATGCCGCCACAGGATATAATGTCAGCGCCATCCAGTATGATATGATGCGGTGGAGCGGTGTCAGCAACAGGACGGCTGCATGGGTAGGCGGGCTCACCGCCTTCGGCCTGCAAACCCTGGTGGAGATTTTCGACGGCTATTCTTCCCAATGGGGCTTTTCACCCGGCGATATGCTGGCTAATTTTTCGGGGGCCGCATTGTTTGTAGGCCAGCAGATTGGCTGGGGCGAGCAGCGTGCACGGCTTAAATTCTCTTTTCATAAGACGATATATGCGGACTACAGCAAGGCTGAGCTGGGCAGCAACAAATGGCAGCGCTGGCTGAAAGACTACAACGGACAGACGTATTGGTTGTCGGTGAATCCATCTTCTTTTCTGAAGAGCAACACTTCTTTTCCTTCCTACCTGAATGTGGCGATCGGTTATGGTGCCGAGGGTATGTTGGGTGCACGCAGCAATCCCAGCAACATTAACGGAAAGCCCGTACCCGATTTCAGGCGCGGACAGCGCTGGCTGCTTTCTCCGGATATTGACCTGAAAAGGATAAACCCCAACGGCCAGCCCCAGGTATTGCTGAGTCTGCCTTCCATCCTGAAGGTTCCTGCGCCTGCCGTGGAATGGAAAAAATCAACCGGTGCCCGTTTTCACTGGTTGTATTTTTAAAAAGTATCCGTATTTTTTTCAACATCCAGCCTTTTTCTCATGACCGCACTGAAAAGCGAATCGCAGCGCTCGCTGCTTCCGCATAACAATTCCTGATGCAGCAGATCGAGTGGAAGATGTTCAGTCAGCGCAGCGGTATTTTCCTCATTTTCAGCGGAAAAAACCGAACAGGTGGTGTAGAGCAACCATCCGGCGTCATCGAGCCTTTTCAGCGCCTGGCGAACGATATTTTTTTGCAACTGGCTATACTGTTCCAAAGCGGCCTCGTCAAAGAAGTATAATTGTTCGGGGTTACGGGCCCAGGTGCCGCTTCCGGTGCAGGGAACATCGCACAGTACGATGTCGAATGGACCGGCAGGTAAGTCCGGATTGTCGCGGGAGAGATCGGTCGTCAGCCATTGGTAGGACCGGATTCCCGCGCGGTTGAATCGTTCTTCGAGGAGCGGGCGCATGCTTTCTCGTTTATCCGAAACTGTTAGTTCCAGATTTCCTCCGAGCAGATCATACAGCAGCAAGGACTTGCCTCCGCTCGCAGCGCAGCAGTCCCACACCCGCAGCGCTTTTTTCCCGGAACGGCTGGCGCGGAGGCCATGATCCAGTGCTTTGCCGTAAACACGTTGCGAGTTTTGGTCCTGCACCACGGCTTCCTTGTCCAGATCCAGCAATCGGCTGAGCGGAACATCCGGTGCGAAACGAAGGGAGGTTCCGGTGCGGCGGTATCGGATTTGTTCTGAATCGAGACGGGCGCAGATGCCGGCAACAGCCTCTTCGTTCCTTATCCGGACAAACACATCGGGCTGTACGAGCAGCGACCGTGAAAAGCCCGTTACGTCGAATTCTGCTGCAGTTTTTTCCGGCCAGGGAAAAATAGTACGGATGATTGCTTCGGTTATTTCTTCTGTGGGCAAAGGCTTTTCGAGAAAGGCGGAGCTTTGGAAAAAATAGCCCGATTTTCCTGTGAATCGTTCAGGATCGGCCTGTTTGCATAATTGCGTCCCTGTAAGCAGGTGGCTTTCAGGATCCGCGTCCGGCAATGCCTTTCCCATCCGGAAATAGCTGAAGCAGATTCCGGAAATAATTTTACGGTCTCCGGAGCCGTATTTCCTGTCGGTCGCGAAAAATTTTTTGAGTGCGGAGGCGAGCGGAATTTTCCCGTCGTATTCCCCGATGAAGCGGAGCGCGCTGTTCAGGTAAGCGTGGTATCTGCTCATGTGTGTTGGCGAAATCTGCAGGACACCGCTTCTGTTCAGGGCAATTGGAGCAGGGCCTTGACCGGGTCTTTGCCGGCGAGCAGGAGGGAAGGTTGTTCCAGCAATTCCTTTACCCTTACCAGAAAACTCACCGACTCGCGGCCGTCGATGATGCGGTGGTCATAGCTGAGCGCCAGATACATCATCGGCCTTATTTCTATTTTTCCATTCACAACCATCGGGCGTTCCTGGATTTTGTGCATCCCCAGAATAGCACTTTGCGGAATATTGATAATGGGTGTGCTCATCAGTGATCCGAACACTCCGCCGTTGGTAAGTGTGAACGTGCCTCCGCTCATTTCCTCGATCGTGAGTTTGTTGTCGCGGGCCTTGGTTGCAAGGTTGGCAACCGATTTCTCGAGTTCAGCCATGCTCATGCTTTCGGCATTGCGGATAACGGGCACTACGAGCCCCTTGGGGGCCGATACGGCTATGGAAATGTCACAAAAATCGTGGTAGATGACCTGATCACCATCAATTCTGGCGTTGACCGCAGGCCATTCCTGCAGGGCGAAGCAGCAGGCCCGGGCAAAAAAGCTCATGAAGCCCAGGTTGATGCCATGTGCCTCCTTGAATTTGTCTTTGTTTTTTGCCCTGATGTCCATGATGGCACCCATATCCACCTCGTTGAAGGTGGTGAGCATGGCGGTAGTATTTTTCGCTTCTACCAGCCTGCGGCTGATGGTGCGGCGCAGCGCGCTCATTTTTTCGGGGCGCTCATTTCGACCGCCCTGAGTCATTGCGGGAGCATTCAGCGCCTCAAGGACATCCTGTTTGCTGATTTTCCGGTTTTGACCTGTCGGGGAAAGTGTGGCCGGATCTATTTTTTTGTCGGCCATGATGGCGGCCGCTACGGGTGTAGCTTTTACGGTTACGGTTTCCGGGACCGGGGTAGAAGCAGGAAGCTGATTTTGGAGTTTTTCCGGGGCCGTTTCCGTTAGGGTACCTATGCTTGCCGCACCCTCGGGACGGGGGGCGGTGTTGTCGATTGTGCAGGCTAAATCACCAATTTTAAGGTTTTCGCCTTCAGGTGCAACGATGCTGAGAACACCTTGCTCTTGCGCATTGATTTCAAACGTGGCCTTTTCGCTTTCCAACTCAGCAATGATCTCATCCCGTTCAACCCAATCCTTGTCTTTTTTGTGCCATTTCACAAGTGTGACTTCACTGATACTTTCCCCAACTGCAGGGACCCTTATTTCAATCGACATGCTGCAAATTATTGATTTTCGGCAAATTTCGCCGGAAAAGGGGGTAATTCGGAAGGTAAATGCAGAAGAAATCAAAAAATCCACTCCAATTCATTTTAGTTTGTTAAAATATTCGCTAATTTTAAACCCTGACCTTATCCTATGTTATAACCAGACCTTGTGAATACACCTTACGCCTTTTTTTGATTATATTCGTATAAAGCACTACTTTTATCGACTTTTATAATTGTTTCATAATTAAATATTAGCTCCAATGAGGTTCACCAAATTACACGCATTATCGTTTGTGATTGCAGGACTTGCCGTCAGTAACGGTGTTAAAGCGCAGCTGTTCATTGATCAGGCGCAGTTTACCATCCAGCCCGGCGCTACCGTAACGGTACAGGGCGATGTAACCAGCAATGTGGATATCCTGGGAACCGGTAAAATCATTTTGAAGGGAAGCGCGGCGCAAAACGTGAACATGGGCGGTTTCAATGTGCCCAATCTTGAAGTGGACAACGCCGCCAACATCAATCTTACCGGAAATGCAAAAGTAAGCGGTGATTTGCTCTTCACTTCCGGACAGGTTTTGCTGGCCAACAACAACCTTACCATGGGTTCTGCCGGCACCATCACCGGAGCCGGCGCAACCAAGTTTGTGGTAACCAACGGAACAGGCAAACTGGTGAAAGCTTCTCTCGGCAATACTGCATTTGCTTATCCTGTTGGAAGGGCCGTCGGAAACTACAATCCCGTTTCCATTGCCAATAGCGGAACCGCCGATGACATCGGTGTAAGGGCTTTTGCAAGCGTTCTCACCGCCGGTACTACCGGAACAGCATACACGAAGGAAGTGGTGAACAACAGCTGGGATGTTACCGAGGCAACTGCAGGAGGAAGCAACCTGAGTGTTACGACAACCTGGAATGGTACCGATGAGCTTCCCGGATTTGACCGTACACGCGGAGGTGTTTCCCAATACGTAAGTTCACCGGCCGGTTGGGATTTGCTCGTATCTCAAACTTCCGCCGCCACCGGAACTAACCCTTATTCCGTCACCCGCACCGGTATCACCAGCGCCGGGGTCATCGCAGTGGGAACACGCTCATTGATGGCGCCCTTGCTCGTTTCACCGAAAGTTTTCCTGCAGGGTGCATACAATTCCACTACCGGAGTCATGTCTGAAAGTCTCCGCACCAATAACCTGATTCCTGCCACCGAACCCTACTCGGGTACAACAGTACTTTCAGCGCCCTATATCACGGCTGCCCTTCGCGGAAGTGGCGGCGGTGAAACTGCAGACGCAACGGTAATCGGTTCTGGTGCAGCATCTTCAAACAATTCAATAGTGGACTGGGTTGTTGTACAACTGCACCGCACCACCGACAATGTGGTGATTTCACAGCGTGCTGCCCTGCTGCAGCGTGATGGAGATGTCGTGGATGTGGATGGCACTTCTCCGGTAAATATGGCCGGAAACCCTAGTGGCAACTATTTTGTATCGGTACGTCACCGCAATCATATCGGTGTCAGGACTGCGCAGGCTCTTGCTCTTTCAAGGGTAGCTACTTCCTATAATTTTACATCAGCACAGTCTCAGGCTTTTGCAGGTACGGTCACCAACAATCCCATGGCTACCGTCGGAACCAGCTTTGCCCTATGGGGAGGAAATGCCAATGGTAATACCAATGTACGTTACAGCGGTCCCGGTAACGACGAGTCTCAGTTGCTCAATACCTGTCTGAGTGGCAACAAGGCTTCTGTGCTCAGCGGGTATCTGAACTGTGACCTGAATCTGAACGGCCAGCTTAAGTACAGCGGACCCGGAAATGATGAAAGCGTGCTGCTCAATACCATTCTTGGCGGTAATAAGTCAACAGTAATTACCCAACCTACTTTTTAAACTAATTTTAAACACTTTTATATGAAGAAGTTTTTCGCATGTATTTCTTTTGCATTCCTGTTCATGCCTTTCCTTTCGAAGGGACAAGCCGTGCAGGGTACCATCACCGATCCCAATCCCGGTGGCAATCTTGTGCGGGTTTATGGTAAAATCGGAAGTCCCGGACTCACGAACGCCCAATTCCTTAATATCAATATCACCATCAGTATTCCTGATCAGTCGGGTGGCTTGGGAAATCCCACCGATGCCGAAATCACCAAAACATCCCTGATTTCCAACCTGGGCATCACACCTGCATTGAATTCCGGATTGGCGGCAAACCCTTGGGTTTCAAATGGCCGGGCCTATTATTCTTATATCCTAAACGACAATGGCAACGGAGTCGGAACCACATGGCCGGCTAACTCCAACAATAACCCGATTGCTGAATTCACCTTTCCGCGCAACAATTTCTTCAGCGGCATGCGCCTCGACGATTTGTCTCCGGACGGCGGTGCCAACCAGCAAATGTATTGGTACGTGAATGTAATCGGCGGCGGAGACCTTACCGATTATTCCACGATGTTTTATGGAGTACCCGATCTGCCCCCCTCGAACAACGGAGGTGCTGCACCCTCTTTCGTAGGCATCCAGCCTTTCTCCGTAGTACCGGTCAACTTCCTCGGATTCACGGCAACCAAAAACAATAATAGTGCCCTGCTTTACTGGCAGGTGGCCAACGAAGGCACCAATACCGACCGCTATGAAATCGAAATCAGCGGAACCGGAATAGAATTTGAAAAACAAGCTACAGTGCCTGCATTCAATAATGGACGTCAGGGCAACAATTATTCCTTCACGCAAGATAATTTGAGTGCCCTGCGCAATTCGGGAGTCATCTACTTCCGGATCAAACAGATTGATCTTGACGGAAAATTCGTGTACTCTGCTATCCGCAGTGTCCGGTTGGATGGCAAATCCTTCAGTGCAGGTGTTTATCCCAATCCTGTTAAATCTTCAACGAAGCTGACTATCGACTTGCTGGAGTCAATGCCCCTCATAATTTCTGTAACAGATGCAACCGGCAAGCAGGTGCGCAGTTTCCAGTACCAGGGTGTCAAGGGTCCGAATTTCCGCGACATCGACATGAGCAGCCTTTCCAGCGGCAGCTACATCATCAAAGTTCAGGCGGGTGCAGATGTAAAGAATCTGCCTGTTGTGAAAACACGCTAATATTATTTCGCTCATAACATCATAAAAAAACCTGCTTCGGCAGGTTTTTTTTATTTGACGGAATGTGCAAAACGGGGGAGCGCGCCGCCATAAAAATCCAATATCTTCATTGGTGAATAGCCGTTTCTCCGACACCTTGTAACAAGTACCGGAGAGCCGGAAGCAAAAGAAGTTTCGAACCCAAATGCCGAACCATGGACCGTTATATTCTTGCGCTCGACCAGGGCACCACCAGTTCAAGGGCTGTAGTCTTCAACCGTGCGGGTTCTATCGTTGCCATGGCACAAAAAGAGTTCCGTCAGTTTTTTCCCCGGCCAGGCTGGGTTGAGCATGACCCCATGGAAATATGGGGCACCCAACTGGCCATGGCCCATGAAGCCATAGCAAGAGCGGGTATTGCCCCGGAGTCCGTTGCGGCAATCGGCATTACCAACCAGCGTGAAACCACGGTTATATGGGACCGTAAAACCGGAGTGCCGGTATATCCTGCGATTGTGTGGCAGGATCGCCGCACAGAACCCATTTGTGCTTCGATTCGAAAGGAAGGCCTGGAATCATTTTTTTACGAGCGTACGGGCCTCATTGTTGATGCCTATTTCAGCGGAACCAAAATAAGGTGGATACTTGATCAGGTTCCCGGCGCCCGGCAGCGGGCGATAGAGGGGGAACTTTGTTTCGGGACTATTGACAGCTGGCTGCTTTGGAAGCTGACCGACGACCGTGTACATGCCACAGACATCAGCAATGCCAGCCGTACACTTCTATGCAATATCCACACCGGGGAATGGGATGAAGAACTACTGCGCTGTCTGGATATTCCCTTACAATTGTTGCCGGAAATAAAAGCCAACAGCGAGGTTTTTGGCCACACCGATTTGCTGGGCGGCAGGGTTTCCGTTCCCATATCCGGGATGGCAGGCGATCAGCAAAGTGCCCTGTTCGGACAGCGTTGCCTCCAACCCGGCATGGTGAAGAACACCTATGGTACAGGTTGTTTCATGCTGATGCAAACAGGTGAAAAACCGGTGATGTCACAAACCAAGCTGCTGGCAACTGTTGCCTGGAAACTCAACGGCCGTCTGTGCTATGCGCTGGAAGGCAGTGTGTTTGTTGCCGGCGCCATTGTACAATGGCTGCGCGACGGATTGGGCATCATTCGTTCGTCGGATGAAGTGGACACGCTTGCAGGTTCGGTATCCGATAACGGTGGCGTTTATCTAGTGCCTGCGCTGACCGGTCTTGGTGCGCCTTACTGGAAGCCCGAAGTACGGGGCGCCTTGTTCGGCATCAGCCGCGGAACAACGGCAGGCCATATTGCACGTGCAGCGCTTGAGAGCATCGCCTATCAGACCGCTGATGTGCTCAGGGCCATGGAAAAGGATGCAGGAATGCCCATCAAAGAGCTGCGTGTCGACGGAGGTGCCGCAGTGAACAATCTGCTGATGCAGTTCCAAAGCGACATACTGGGCACCCCTGTGCTAAGGCCCGGAGAAACCGAATCCACAGCTTTGGGTGCGGCACTTTTCGCCGGGCTTGCGATCGGTTTCTGGGATGATGCGGATGAGGTGGGGCAAGTCGGACAAACGGAAAGGGTATTCTATCCTGTTATGTCCGAAACAGAACGGGAAAGGCTCTATGACAACTGGATCCGCTCGGTGAAGGCAGCTATAGCCTTCTGATGCTGTACAAGGGGGCAATCTATCGGATCAAGTGCCTCATTTATTTTTGATTGCGCTACTGTTTCCACATACGACACGTGCTTCTTCTGATGGCATGCTGCATCTTCTTCGCCCGTTGTGCACAGAGGAAGGAAAAAACCGTTCCCGGAATCGTTCGAATCATCAGCGCATCGGCCGATTACAGGAAGATAGATGCAAACAATCGGGTATTTTTTGCCGACCTTTCGAAGCCTTCCGGGGAATACCGCTTCTTCATTGTCAATATGGACGATTCCACCGTTGTAGACAAAGGATTATGTTGCAACGGCAAGACCGACAGCAACGGAAAGGTACTTTTTTCAAATGTTCCCGGAAGCGGCTGCTCCTCCAAAGGGGTTTATAGGATAGGCCGGCCGTACATCGGAAATTTTGGTAAGGCTTACCGGCTTTTCGGACTGAATGCCACAAATTCAAATGCTTTCACCCGAAATATCGTGCTTCACGCCTATAAGGGCATACCCCCGCATCCCAATGGTAAACCTATTTGTAAGAGTGAGGGCTGCCCCACCGTAAATCCGGAATTTTTGGAGGAACTGAGCCGGATCATAGACGGATCAGTCAAACCGACGCTTTTATTCATCAACTGACCGGAATTTTTACGCCTAAAAATAAAAGTTACCTCCGGCAGGGAAATGTTACCATTCGGTAAACATCGTTTTCCGCATTTTTATGCCGGACTTTTTTTTTACATTGAAAAAATTTTTCCCATGCACCCTTTGGCAGCTGAATTTTTCGGAACCGCTCTCTTGTTATTCCTGGGTAATGGTGTTGTAGCCAATGTCATTTTGCAGAAAACCAAGGGTCACGGATCCGGTTGGTTGGTTATCAATTTCGGATGGGCTATGGCCGTTTATGTGGCCGTACTGGTTGCCGGAAAATACAGTGGTGCCCATCTTAATCCGGCCGTTACAATAGCCCTTGCGCTGAAAACCGGAGATTGGAGCAACGCCGCAACGTTTATTCCGGCTCAACTTGCCGGAGCGATGGTCGGATCGTTTCTGGTATGGGTCATGCACCAACAGCA
>JBIIDU010000313.1:0-2799 GCA_044238165.1 Ferruginibacter sp.
TACAGCCGGCATGCCCGGTGCAGAATGGAGTGCCGACATATCGACGAGCAGGAGGTCGCCGAAATCCTGAAAAAAGGTGCAGTCAATACATCACGGATACGGAGGGAGAAGCGGGGAACAACCTATCCGCTTGAAGGCATCACCCGCGATAAGCAGCGGGTTCGTATCGTAGTGGCTCCGCGGGCAAACGGACTGGAAGTGGTCACCTGCATCGATCTCGACACCGACTGGCCCTGTGATTGCCCCTGAACTGGCCGGAAATCTCCATCATGCGGTAATCCTAATTCCTATAATTTTGCGCTCCATTGCAACGCCAGGTAATTGCTTCGGGGTGAGTCCGGGTCATTGCACAATTTTTCGGAACCGATCAGGCATATATGAAAATAAAGTCCTTTCTCGCAAAACCCTTTGCCAATTTCATAGCAAGGCAGGTGAAAAAGGACATGGACAATGCCCTGAAAGATCAGCAGCAAATCCTGAATCAACTTATCCGTTCCGCATCTCAAACCGAATTTGGCCGAGAACACGGATTCGGTGAGATTCAAAACCATAACGATTTCAAATCCAGGGTGCTGGTGCGTGACTATGAGGCCTTCATTCCCTACATCGACAAGATTAAACAGGGCCGGCACAACGTCCTTTGGAAAGGACAGCCTGCTTACTTTGCCAAAACCAGCGGTACCACCAGCGGAGTCAAGTACATACCCATCACCAAAGATTCAATTCCCAACCACATCCATTCGGCACGCAATGCCCTGCTGTATTATATGGCCGAAACGGGCAATACGGCTTTTGCCGACGGCAAAATGATTTTTCTGAGCGGTTCGCCCGAACTTGAAAGGGTAGGGGGGATTCCCACCGGCAGGTTGAGCGGAATCGTGAACCACCATGTTCCGGCCTATCTCCGCAGAAACCAGTTGCCGTCCTACGAAACCAACTGCATCGAGGAATGGGAGCATAAACTCGAACAAATTGTAGAGGAAACCATCGCACAGCCGATGACGCTGATCAGCGGTATACCGCCGTGGATGCAGATGTACTTCGACAAGCTTCAGGAAAAAAGCGGCAAAAATATCGGTACCCTGTTCCCGGGTTTCAGCGTGATGGTGCAGGGGGGCGTGAATTTTGAACCTTACCGAAACCGCCTTGCAGCCAGCATTGGGCGCCCTGTCGATTGTATCGAACTTTTTCCCGCAAGCGAGGGCTTCTTCGCCTTTCAGGATTCACAAAAGGAGAAAGGGCTGCTGCTGAATACCAATAGCGGAATATTCTATGAGTTCATTCCCGTTGCGGAAGTATTTCAGGAAAATCCGCGACGGCTTCAGCTCAGCGAAGTGACCCTGGGCGAAAATTATGCATTAGTGATCAGCAGCAATGCGGGACTTTGGGCCTATAGCATTGGCGACACGGTACGTTTCGTTTCACTCGATCCGTACCGCATTATAGTCTCCGGACGGATAAAACATTTCATTTCAGCGTTTGGCGAGCATGTGATCGGTGAGGAGGTGGAAGCCGCCATGTTTTCGGCTTCAGCAGCGCATCATTGCGCGGTAACGGAATTTACCGTTGCCCCCTTGATTGCCCGGGAGCAGGGTAAAAGTTTTCATGAGTGGTTCATAGAGTTCGAAACGCCTCCGGCCGACCTTGCTGCTTTCGCAAAGGCGCTCGACGACCATCTTCGGGCGAAAAATGTCTATTACGACGATCTGGTCGGCGGCAATATCCTACAGCCCTTGAAAGTGCAGACGATAAAGAAGAACGGCTTCATCAATTTTATGAAAAGCGTGGGCAAACTCGGTGGCCAGAACAAAGTGCCGCGCCTCAGCAACGACCGTAGCATTGCAGATGTATTGCAAAGCTGGAGTTCCGCCTGAAATTGATCTTCCTGCTCCCGATTCGATTATTGTTTTATATTGCCTTGCCGTATCCTCAAATACCCACATAAACAAGCGAATGTATGTCAGCGGCTCCGCAAAAAAAGAGGATAGCTATTTTCGGCTCCACGGGTTCCATCGGCACCCAGGCCCTGGACGTGATCCGGCAGAACCCCCACCTTTTTGCGGTGGAGATCCTTACGGCACAAAGCAACAGCGACCTGCTGATCGGGCAGGCGCTGGAATTCAATCCCAATGCCGTTGTGATTGGCGATAAAGCGCATTACGATAAGGTGAAGCAGGCACTATCGGTTTCCGGAATCAAGGTTTTTGCCGGTGAAGAAGCACTGACGGAAGCCGCTGATTTCGATACCTATGATATGATGCTGGCCGGAATTGTGGGTTTTGCTGGGCTGAGGCCCACCCTCAAGGCCGTTGAGAAGGGAAAGACGGTAGGGCTGGCCAACAAGGAAACCCTGGTGGTTGCCGGCGATCTTGTCATGCAGAAGGCTTACGAGAAACGTACCCCGATCATTCCGGTTGACAGCGAGCACTCCGCCATATTCCAGTGTCTTATAGGGGAGGGCAGAAACAAAGTTGAGAAGGTCATACTGACGGCGAGCGGAGGCCCCTTTCTGGGCAGGAAGCCCAATTTTCTTGTAAATGTGAAGCGCGACCATGCCTTGCAACATCCGAACTGGTCGATGGGTGCCAAAATAACCATCGACTCGGCTACGCTGATGAACAAGGGCCTTGAAATGATCGAGGCAAAATGGTTGTTCAATTTGCAGCCGGAACAGATTCAGGTGGTTGTGCATCCGCAAAGTATCATCCACAGTATGGTGCAATTTGAAGACGGCAGCATCAAAGCACAAATGGGTTTGCCCGACATGAAGTTACCCATCCAGTATGCGATGGCATTCCC
>JBIIDU010000072.1:0-10061 GCA_044238165.1 Ferruginibacter sp.
TTAACTTCAACTTGGCAGAAAGTGCTATTTCTTTCCCAAAAACGAAAAAGGGTTACACTATACAAGTATAACCCTTTTAATCTTATATCTGCTACCCTTTATTGACGGAAGATGCAACTATAATGCCTAGATTGGGTTTGAGCCTATCAGGAAATTAAAGGTTTATTTTTTCAGACAAAGCTATTTTCCAAACGCTGTAGGAATGAAATAGAGCAATAAAAATATTGCATATAATTACAGGGTTTGTCAAAGTTCCAACCATAATTGGACTTAATAGTTTGTATACTATTTGAACAGATAAAAGCGCCATAACCATCTTAGGGTCAAATTTGAATAAAAGCACTGCTGAGAAAATGAGTATGGCTAAATAAATTGAAAGTAAAATGCCTCGTGCTGGAGTTTCTATTCCATAAGAATCAATAGCCCAATTTGCCTTTAGAAGTAATCCAGAACATACCGGGATTAAAACAAGAATATTAAGTATTAAAGACGTTTTGGGGAATATCATTTTTACAAATTGAGAATGACAGTTAAAGATAAAATCATTTCTCAATATCTGCTCCCCTTTTTGACGGAAGATGCAACTATAATGCTATGATTGAGTTTCTGACTATTAGGAAATTGAAGGATTGAACTTCCTGCAATTTTAAAAGAAGGACTTTATTACATCTCTGAAAATCAAGAAGAGAAACACAAGTGCTCCAACGATGACTTCATTTTGGTGCTTTTTAAGGAATTGAACTAGCTTATCCATGAAACATAAAGAAGGTTACGCTATAAAAGTATAACCTTATTATCATTATTGCTCCCCTTGGTTGTCAAAGTTTGAACCAGATAAGAGAGGATTTGGAGCTTATTTTGGGTGTAAAAGATTGTTTACTATAACATTATTTGTTTATTAAAATTGCTTGAATTAGTGAAATTTTACCCTTGAGGTTTGTCTTAAAGGAACCCAATAGTAAAACAAAAGTTTACCATTAGAAAACTTATCATTACCTTTGTTTTGTGTTTAACATCATTACAAGAAAAACCCTGTTAGATTATTGCAAAAAATATCCTCAGGCAGCGACGGCTTTGCATGAGTGGTATCATGAATTGGTGAATACCAACTTTAAAAACTTTAATGAATTAAAACAGGTTTATGGTAATGCAAGCGTGGTGGCAGATGACAGGGTTGTTTTTAACATAATGGGAAATAAATACCGGCTGGTAGTGAGAATGGTATTTGATTTTAAGGCCATTCAGATCAAATGGTTTGGCACCCATGCCGAGTATGATAAAATTAATGTGTCAACTATTCAATATAAAAAATAACTATGGAACTAAAGATTATTAAAACTCAAAAGCAGTATCAGGAATATCTTGACTGGGTAGATAAGCAGTTTGATAAAAAAGTAAAGCCGAATACCCCGCTCGGTGAAAAAGTGCAGGTAGCACTTCTGTTAATTAAACAATACGAAGATGTTCGTTATCCTGTTCCCTTACCTGATCCCATTGAAGTCATCAAATTAAAGATGCAAGATCTTGGTATGAAGAATAAGGATTTGGTGGGTAAAGTGGGCAGCAAGGGATATGTTTCTGCACTACTCAACAAACGCAAACCGCTTACACTAGAACTGGCTAAATTATTTCATCGCGAACTGAGCATTCCGGCAGAGGTGTTGTTGGCTTGACAAGATTAATGTTTTGGAAAGGACTGAACCATCCTAACACATTGATTTAAAAAGGATAAGCCATCATATGATGGCTTATCCAGTAGTGCTCCCCCTGCTGGACTTGAACCAGCGACCCTCTGATTAACAGTCAGATGCTCTAACCAACTGAGCTAAGGAGGAGTGTTCCGGCGGGAATCGCGCCTTGCAGCGCCGTCTCATCTGCCGAAGGATGGCAAAAGTAAGGATTTTCAGCTTTAAAAAACCCCCATACCACCGGGTAAAAATCAAAAATTCATTGGGGAAGGCCGATGTAAAGCCCATCGGGTCGTTGCTCTACCGGATAGGTGCGCAGGATATAGCCCTCGCCCGATACATTGCGGCCCGTAGCGGGGTCGAAACGGTAATGGTGTAGCGGACAAACCAACTGCCCCCGGGCATCGACATAGCCATTCGCCATCTGTGCCCCCGCGTGCGGACAACGGGCGGCGCAGGCCAGCACATTGGTTCCCCGGCGTACCAGACAGATTTCCTGCCCACCGGCACGGAATGCACACAACCCGCCCTCGTTCCATCGGATGTCGGTGAAATCGGCACCGATACGGATCCAGTTATGCGGTTGGGCATTGGCCATCAGTAAAATCCGGTTTTGTAGGGATAACGTACCCGGTACATGTCGCGCACTTTCTGCACCAGGCTTTGGCGGAGCAGATCGGCATTGCGTTTTTCCAGTGCGGACAGGAAAACACAGTTGTGCTGCGTTTCATTCTCCCAGCGCGACTGAAGATCGGCCCACAGCTCCTGTTTGACGGCGTCCTCCAGCCATTCATCGAACACCAGTTGCTCGTAGCGGTCGGTTTTGTTGAATAAAACGATGGTGGGTTTTTCCTGCACGCCCAATTCGAAGAGGGTATTGTTCACCACGCCCATTTGCTCCTCATACTGCGGATGGGAGAGGTCCACCACATGCAGCAGGATGTCGGCTTCGCGCACTTCGTCGAGTGTGCTTTTGAAACTTTCCACCAGGTGGTGCGGAAGCTTCCGGATGAAACCAACGGTATCGCTCAGTAGAAAAGGCGTGTTTTCAAATACCACTTTGCGTGTGGTGGTGTCGAGCGTGGCGAAGAGTTTGTTTTCGGCAAACACCTCGCTCTTGCTGAGCAGGTTCATGATGGTGGACTTGCCCACATTCGTATACCCCACCAGGCAGACCCTGATCAGCTCGCCGCGTTCCTTGCGTTGCGTGGCCGACTGTCGGTCGATATCCACCAAACGGCGTCGCAGCAGGGCAATCTTGTCTTTCACAATCCGCCGGTCGGTTTCGATTTCAGTTTCACCGGGGCCCCGCGTGCCCACGCCGCCTCCCTGCCGCTCGAGGTGTTTCCACATGCCCTTGAGCCGGGGCAGCAGGTACTGGTACTGGGCCAGCTCCACCTGGGTTTTGGCCTGTGCCGTTTTTGCCCGGGTGGCGAAAATGTCGAGTATGAGGTCGCTGCGGTCGATGGTTTTCACGCCCAGCTCGTCTTCGATGTTTTGCAGTTGCGAGCCGCTGAGTTCATCGTCGAACACGACCAGGTCGATATCGCGGCGGGCAAGCAGGTAGTTTTTTATTTCTTCGAGCTTTCCTTTTCCCACAAAGGTGCGCTTGTCGGGCCGCTGCAGCTTCTGCACATAGCGCTTGACCGACTGCAGGCCTGCGGTTTCGGCAAGGAATGCCAACTCGTCGAGGTATTCGTTGAGTTGCTGTTCGGTTTGCCGGGGCGTGACGATGCCTACCAATATGGTTTTCTGTTCGGCCCTTCGTTGGATTTTCTTTTCTATCAAAACGGCGCGGGGTTTAGGGGTAGGCGGCTGCGGAAGGTGTTATTTGCCGGCTGCGGCGGGACTGCTTTTTTTCGGCATCCATTTCTGCATTTCCTCGCAGTTCCGGTATTCCTCGTCTATGCGGATATAATAGGTGCCGATCTTTTCATTGAACCATTTCTCCAGCACCTCGTTCTTCTTGTTTTCCAGTGCGCGCTGGGCAATTTTGTTGTAATCGTCCTTCAGGTTTTCGCGGTGAGGTTCGCTGCGGCTGATGAGGTAGACGATGCGCACACCTCTCTTGTTGCGTTCGTCGGTGAACTCGGTGGGTGCCGAATACTGGCCCACCTCCAGGTTGTTCATCATCAGCACCATGTCCTTGTCGAGCTGGTCGATGGTGATGTAGGTGCTGCCTTCGGCATTGCTGCGCCGGCCGCCGGTGAATTTGCTGGCCTCGTCGTCACTGTATTTGGCCACGGCCTCGCCGAACGTGGTCGATTTGGTGATCAGCATGGCACGCACCGAATCGAGCTTTTGCTTTGCCGCGTTGATTTCGGTTTTGGTGATCTGCGGAATTTTGAGGATGTGGCGTACAATGGCGTCGTCGCCGGAGCGGCGTACGAGCTGGATGATATGGTAGCCGAACTTGCTTTTGAAGGGGGCCGATACCTGGCCTTCTTTGAGCGAGAAGGCTTTTGCGAGAAAGGCGGGATCCCACTGCCGTTCGTTGCGGTTGAGTTCGTACTGCCCGGCCTTATCCTTGCTGCCCGGATCGTCGGAGTAGAGTGCGGCGAGTGTCGACATGTCTTTCCGGCCGCTTTCGAGCTGCTGCCGGAAGGTTTTGAGCTGTTCGATACAGTATTCTTCGGCTTCACGGCCCGCTTTGGGATAGATCACGATCTGGCCGATTTCGAGTTCGCTTTCATAATAGGGCAGGCTGTCTTTCGGAATCTGGTCGAAATAATGCTTCACTTCGTTGGGGGTGATGCGTACATTGTCGATGATCTTGCTGCGCATGGCGCCGGCCAGTTTGCGGTCGCGGAATCCATCTCGGAAATCCTCCTTGAGCTGGTAAAGGGTGCGTCCCGATACCTCTTCGAGTTTCTCCTTGCTGCCATAGGCATTGATGAATCCGCGGATCTGGTTGTCGATATCGGCATTGATTTCCTCGTCGGTGACAGGCAGTGAGTCGATTTCGGCCTGAAGCACTAGCGCCTTGATGCCCATGGCCTGTTCGAGCGAGAGGCAGCGCGCGTTGGGGGGCAGGTCCATGCCCTGGCGTTGCATATCGAGCAGGGTATTGTCGATATCGCTGCGCAGGATGATCTTGTCGCCTACGACGGCAATGATCTTGTCGGCCACCACTTTTTTCGGCTGGGCCCATACCGCGGGGTGCAGCAGCAGGGCGAAAGAAAGCAAGAGGATTCGCATGACGCGGGAAAGCTTCAAATTTAAAAAGGCATTCCGCACGATTGGGCGGTCAACCCTTTTTTAACAAATATTTTCGGCAGCTGCGTTACCGCTTCAGCCTCGTCAGAGTGTCCGTTTTACTTCCACTTCTTCAAAGGCTTCCACAATATCGCCCACTTCGATGTTCGAATAGTTTTTGATGGTGAGGCCGCACTCGGTGTTGTTGGCCACCTCCTTCACATCGTCTTTGTAGCGCTTCAGGCTGCCGAGTTCGCCGGTGTAGATCACAATGCCGTCGCGGATAAGGCGTATGCGGTTGTTTCGGGCGATCTTTCCTTCGAGCACGATACAACCTGCCACGGTGGCTTTGTCGAACTTGTAGGTCTCCCTGATCTGCACGTTTGCCAAAATCTTCTCTTCCACCGCCGGTTCGAGCATGCCTTCCATGGCGCTGCGGATTTCCTCGATGGCGTTGTAGATGATGGAGTAGAGCTTGATCTGGATCGACTCGTTTTCGGCCAGCCGAGCGGCCTGCATGGAGGGACGCACATTGAATCCGATGATGATGGCGTCGGAGGCATTGGCCAGCGTAACATCGCTTTCGGTGATGGCACCCACGCCCTTGTGGATCACTTTCACCACAATTTCCTCGGTGCTGAGTTTCTGCAGCGAGTCGCTGAGGGCTTCCACCGATCCGTCCACATCGCCCTTGATGATCACATTCAGTTCCTTGAAGTTGCCCAGTGCGAGTCGGCGTCCGATTTCGTCGAGGGTGATGTGCTTCTTGGCGCGGATGCCCTGTTCGCGCAGGATCTTTCCGCGCTGGTAGGCTTTTTCGCGGGCCTCGCTTTCGTCGGCGTATACCTTGAAGGTTTCGCCGGCTTGCGGTGCTCCGTTGAGTCCCAGTATGAGTACGGGTGTGGAAGGCGGTGCAGTTTCGGTGCGCTGGTTACGCTCGTTGTACATGGCTTTCACCTTTCCGAAGTACTGGCCCGACACGATCATGTCGCCCTGGCGCAGGGTGCCGTTCTGGACGAGGATGGTGGCCACATAGCCCCGGCCCTTGTCAAGCGAAGCCTCGATGATGGTGCCGTTGGCCGATCGGTCGGGATTGGCCTTAAGCTCGAGGATGTCCGATTCGAGCAATATCTTTTCGAGCAGCAGTTCCACATTCAGGCCTTTCTTGGCGCTGATTTCCTGGCTCTGGAATTTTCCGCCCCAGCTTTCCACTAGGATGTTCATACCGGCGAGCTGTTCCTTGATTTTTTCGGGATTGGCGCCATCACGGTCGATCTTGTTGATGGCGAATATCATGGGCACATTGGCGGCCTGTGCATGCGAAATGGCTTCGCGTGTTTGCGGCATCACGGCATCGTCGGCGGCAATCACAATTACGGCGATGTCGGTGACTTTGGCACCGCGTGCACGCATGGCGGTGAAGGCTTCGTGGCCGGGCGTATCGAGGAAGGTGATGGCGCGGCCGTTTTGCAGTTCCACTTCGTAGGCGCCGATGTGCTGGGTGATGCCTCCGGCCTCACCGGCAATCACGTTGGTATTGCGGATATGGTCGAGCAGTGATGTTTTTCCGTGGTCCACATGGCCCATGATGGTGACGATGGGCGGACGTGCCTGCCGGTTTTCTTCCTGATCTTCTTCGTTGTCGTCGTCATCAAGCTGGTCGGCATCTTCCACGCCTATGAATTCCACTTCGTAATTGAATTCGTTCGCCACCAGTTCAATGACATCGGCTTCAAGGCGCTGGTTGATGGACACCATGATGCCAAGGTTCATACATTTGCTGATGACATCGGCGAAGCTCACATCCATAAGGCCGGCGAGTTCGCTGACCGATATGAATTCGGTGACCTGCAGTTTGCTGCCTGCTTCTGCGCCGCCGAACTGCTGTTCGGACATTTCGCCGCGTTTGGCTTTGCGGTATTTGGCTTTCAGGCTTCTGCCCCTTCCGCTTCCGCCCGAAAGTTTGGCCTGTGTTTCCCGGATCTTATCCTGGATTTCCTTGGCGTCGATTTCGCGGTCTTCTTTTCTTCCGCCGGTTCCGGGACGGGGTTTTGCGCCCCCTCTTCCCCGCGAGGAATCATAGCTGCCGCGTTGTAGGGGGTCCGGGGGTAGGGGCGTACCGCCGGTTTTGCGTTCAATGGGAATGCGTTTGCGTTTGCGTTTGTCGTCGCCTTCCCGTTTTGGCCGGGTGTCGCTGTCCACTGGCAACTCGATCTTACCCAGTATTTTCGGGCCTTCCAGCCGGTCGGCCTTGATGTTTTCGATCGTGGCCGGAACCTCGGGCTGGGGCTCCACAACAGCGGGTTTTTCGGGCTGGGGAACTACTTCCTCTTTTTTCTTCGGTTCGGGTTCCGCTTTCTTGGCGGTTTTTTTGGGCCTTGTCGAAGAATCGATGGCGTCGAGGTCGATCTTGGTGATGACTTTCGGAGCCTCAATTTCGGGCGCGTCAATCTTGGTGACGGCGCCTGCATCGGCAGGCGTATTTTTTTCGGCCTCAACCGGCTCGGTCGTCTCCTTCTTCTTTTCTGCTACGGCCTCCTTCTTTTTGATGGAGAGGTCCTGCTCGTCGCGCTTCTTTTTGGGTTCGGTGCCGGCAGGCGTTTTGGTAAGCTCGATCTTTTCGGCTTTCTGACGGGCTACTTTGTCCTGCTGGAATTCCTGCTGCAATACCCGGTACATGTCTTCGGTAAGCTTGGCCGTAGGCTTCAGGTCGTCGCCGCTGAAACCTTTGCCTGTAAGGAATTCGATAAGGGTATCCTTACCGATATTGAATTCCTTGGCAGCTGCCATCAAACGAGGGGTATTGGTTGCTGATTCTGACATGCTTGTTTTTTGGTTCTTTATTGTATGGGGCTCCGGTACAATGAGGATTATTCTTTTTCAAATTCCTCGTTCAGTATCCGCAGCACATCGGCAATGGTTTCTTTTTCCAGGTCGGTCCTTCTTTCCAGTTCGGTCGGGCTGAGGTTGAGCACCGAGCGGGCGGTATCGCAGCCGATGCGTTTCAGTTCGTCGATGATCCAGCCGTCGATTTCATCACTGAACTCGTCGAGGTCGATGTCGAACTCGTCTTCGCCGGCTTCGATTTCACGGAACACATCGATTTCAAATCCGGTAAGTTCACCGGCGAGCTTGATGTTGACGCCACGGCGACCGATGGCCAGCGACACCTGGTCGGGCTTGAGGTACACGGTGGCGTGTTTGCGTTCGTCGTCGAGGTCGATGCTGGTGATCTTGGCCGGTGTCAGCGAACGCTGGATCAGCAGCTGGATGTTGGTGGTATAATTGATGACGTCGATGTTTTCGTTCTTCAGTTCGCGCACGATGCCATGGATGCGGCTTCCCTTCATACCTACGCAGGCGCCTACAGGATCGATGCGGTCGTCGAAACTCTCCACTGCGATTTTGGCGCGTTCGCCGGGCTCGCGCACGATCTTCTTGATGACGATGAGTCCGTCGAAGATTTCGGGTACTTCGATCTCCAGCAGTTTTTCGAGGAACACGGGGCTCGTGCGGGAGATGATGATGACGGCCTGGTTGTTTTTCAGCTCCACCTTCTTCACCACACCGCGCACCGATTCACCTTTTTTGAAGTAATCGGCCGGTATCTGCTCCGACTTGGGGAGAATCATTTCGTTGCCTTCCTCGTCGAGCAGCAGCACTTCTTTTTTCCAAACCTGGTAGACCTCGCCGGATACGATGTCTCCTACGCGGTCCTCGTACTTCTTGATGAGCAGGTTCTTTTTGAGGTCGTTGATACGGCTGGCCAGGGTTTGTTTGCCGGCAAGGATGGCCCTGCGGCCGAATTCCTTCTGGATATCCACTTCTTCGTACAATTCTTCGCCGATCTGGTAGTCGGGTTCTATCTTGATGGCATCCTTATACTCGATTTCGGTAAGGGTATTGTAGAGGTCGTCGTCGGCCACGATGGTGCGGCGGCGGAAGATTTCAAGGTCGCCCTTCTGGTCGTTGACAATGACGTCGAACTGTTCATCGCTTCCGTATTTTTTCCGGATGAGGGTTTTGAATACGTCTTCCATCACTTTCATCAGCGTGGGGCGGTCGATGTTTTCCGCGTCTTTGAACTCCTGAAAGGAGTCGATGAGGTTGATTCGTGCCATAAAGCAAGCCGGTTTGTACGTTTGTTTGAATGTCCCCGCCGGCGGGGGTGTTTGGTTAATAAATCAGAATGCGATCACTACTTTGGTTTGTTTGATGTCTTCCATCGGTATCGTTTTGTCTTCCGTCACTTCCTTTTTTTTCTTTCCGGAGGTGATGCTGAGGGTTACCGACTTTTCATCGGCCGCCTTCAGTTTTCCTTCGAGGCGGGTTTCGTCGCGCAGCAGCAGCTCCACGTTCCTGCCGATATTTTTCACATACTGCCGGTGCAGCAGCAAGGGTTCTCCGATTCCCGGGCTCGACACTTCCAGCGAGAAGTTGCCGTCGGGGTAGCGGTTGAGCTCGGTGAGCTGCTTGTACAAGGCCCGGTTGATGGAGGCGCAACGGTCAATCCTTAAACCGTCGTCGGCGTCCAGATAAACCTTGATGTTGTTGGTCGGTTTTATTTTCACCTGTACCAGAAACACGTCCGGCATCTGAGCGATCTGCCTGTTTACCAGTTCGGTGATTTCTGTTAGGATGTCGTCCTGTTGCATGGGTAAAAATGAAGAAGGGAACACCGTGGTTCCCTTCTTTTGATTCTTTTAGCCGGTGCAAATATAGGCAATGCGCAGTTGACGGCAAAATCGGGATTGGCTGCCGCATGCCTTCTTTCAGTTATTTTTGTGTTATGAACCTGTTTCGGATTGTTGTCGAGCTCTTCGGGCTCTATCTGCTTTACAAGTTGATTTTCGATGTCATCATTCCCTTTGCCGGGGCCTACCGGAAAGCGAAAAAGCAATTCGGGGAGATGCGTGACCAGGGACAAAACCCGGACATGAATCCGGAAAACAGAAGGCAAACCAGCAGCAGCTCCGGACGTAAAGACCCACCTGTAGGCGACTATATCGACTTCGAAGAGATCAAGTAAGGGGCTTATTAAAGCAGTCCTATTCCCTGCAATGTTTCATCGGCTTTCAGCAAATGGGTATGGATGCCTGCCTTGACCGCCGGGCCGATATTGACAGGAGAATCGTCGATGAAAAGTGTTTCTTCTCCGCGGATACCCAGCATTTCCAG
>JBIIDU010000073.1:0-10035 GCA_044238165.1 Ferruginibacter sp.
AACTTTGCAATTGACTGAATTTTACTATAGATACAGTTCCAAGCCAATATGGGAATCTCCGGTCGGTTACGCTCACTTTCCCTTCCCCGGAAAAAATTTCCGGTCTTCCTCTTACTGATTGCTTCTACCTTTTTTTGCCGGAATGTTTCAGCACAGGTAGTAGCTGGATGGGATATGTTTGGCTCCACCGGCAGTCAGCCTTTTGATACGGTTACGGTACTTAATGCGAATTTGAATGCCAGTTTTTTGAGTAGGAGTGACAGTATAGGTTCTGCAACTAATTTAAATTCATTTAGTGCCAATAATTTCAAGGCAACAAATATCACACAGGCACTCGCCATAGCCGACAAGGAATATTTTCAATTTACCCTGAATCCGAAGCCAGGCTATTTCTTATCGCTGGATTCGATTGGATATAAGATGAGGCGTTCCAGTACCGGACCCAATGCCCACATGTGGATGGTCAGCACGGACGGTATCAACTTTACCAATATCCCTGGAATTACATCATCGTTCACAAATACTACTGCAAACGGAGTCCTTTTTTCAGTAGCATTGAATTCGGTTTCGGCTCTCCAGAACGTTTCCAATTCAAGCACGCTCACCTTTCGGCTTTATCTTTGGGGTGCTACTGCTGCAACGGGCACCTATGGTTTAGGCCGAAGTCTCGCTTCGGGTGAATACAGCCTATACCTTAAGGGGACCCTTGCATCCCTAGGCCCTCAGATTTTTGTAAGCCCGACGACTCTGAGCGGTTTCAGTTATCAGTTCGGCACCGGACCTTCAGCTTCCCAAAGTTTCAACCTGAGCGGTACCTCCCTGAGCCCCGCGTCCGGAAGCCTTTCCGTTTCCGCCTCAACCGATTACGAAATATCTTCCGACAATACCAACTTTGTTTCCGGAACACTCACCATTCCATACTCGGGTGCTGCGTTGGCGGCAACTCCTGTTTATGTAAGGTTGAAATCGGGCTTATCCATTGGTACCTACAACGGCCAGCTCATTACAGCTTCCGGAGCGGGCGCCACCGCAAAATCTGTGAGCTGCGACGGGTCGGTATCGGTTTTCGTCAGCTCCAATTCCGATGTGATTGCCGTTGCCGCTTCAGAAGCTGCCACCATATCCTCACTCGTTAATACTGCACCACCGCTTACATCGGCCACCGGGGTCCAGGCATGGTCCTTCACCATCCGCGACGGGGGAGCCACAGCCCCCGATGCCGATGCCCTGCCCACCATCGTAAAATCCATTGTGCTTGCCCAGTCGGCAGGCAATGGCATCAACGACTGGTCGGACGCCATACGCACCGTTTCCCTCTTTGAGGGCAGTACACTGATAGCCACCGGAGCAGTTACTGCAAACCAGATCCAGTTTACCGGTCTGACCTATTCGGTTCCCGACAATGCATCCCGTACGCTTACCATGCGCCTTTCACTCAATTGCCCCTTTGGTAATACGAATCGGGATAATGAAGACTTTGGCTTTAGTCTTTCCAATGCCAACTTTACCACCGACAACAACACCGTCAGTTCACAGAAGTCGGCCTTCCCGGCCATTCAATCGGCCAACGGGTCCAATGTGCTCACGGTGTCGGGTACGCAGCTCCGCTTTTTACAGCAGCCCTCCGCCTCGGTAGCCATCAATTCCAATTTTTCCCCTGCGGTACAGGTGTCCTGTACCGATGCATGCGGAAATCTTGATCTGAATTTCACCGGTACAATTAGCATCACATCCACCGGATCGCTGCTTACATCACCGACCAATGCCGTGGCATCTGCAGGCATTGCGGCATTCCCCGGTCTGTCATTCACTGCAGCGGGCGGACCGTTCACCCTCAACGCTGCATCCTCCGGTATCCTATCCGCCACCAGCAACCCTTTTGCTGTAGTTACATCTACCGCACTCGGCTCTGGCGATATGATGATTGTGGGATTCGACACCTATGTTGCCGGTGGCTCGGATATTCTGTCTATCGCCAATTTTGTTCCCTTGCTTACCGGAACTTCCTTCACTCTTGCCAATGTGGTGTACGATTGGTTGGCACCGGCCGGTGTGCGTCAGGACCGCTGGTACAACGGCAACAGCGGATCGCCATTTACAAACGGTCCTGCTTTTGCCAAGTTCACTTACATCGGAGCGGCACTTATTCCCACAGGTTCTGTGATTTGTGTTACAATTACCGGTTCAGGTTTTATAGCAGGAATTACAATCAATGGTACAGACCGTTATGCTGATTTTACAGTAACGAATGCCACCGGAGGCGATGCCAAAACCGCAGGTAGTTTTGTGGCATTCTCCTCCACTGATCCAGATGCCATTTTTTTAATGCAGGGCGATTTTGTGCCCGCGACTTCCGATTTGCTGGATGCACTTAACAACAGATACCGCACGTTCAACGGCGTGGTATTCGGGGGCATACAGACTTTTGGAAGTTTTCAGCCCTTTAGTGTTGCCGGAAATGCCGGAGGCGCCAGAGTATCGCGGGTCCCCCCTTCAATTCAGTGCATTTCAATATCTACTGGAGTATCAGCAGGAGGAGCATTTTATGCCTATTATAACGGAACACGACTGGCCACACACCGAAACCTTATCAGGGTAATTGCAGATTACGGGGGAGCGAACTGGGTGAAGGTATCTACAGGGAATGTGAACGGAAATGACCTTACCGCCCCCGGAACATGCAATAATACCTACACTGTAACCGGAAATGTATCTCCCGGGCTCTGGGGTGGAGAATCGGGTACCGACTGGTTCAACTGCAACAACTGGGATGATTTTACCGTGCCCACCGGCAGTACCGATGTATTGATTGGCAGTTCGGCTGCATCGGATGTGCGCATTGACAACAATTCTGCTTCAGCAGCACAGTACAATTATGCCGCCAATGTGCGAAACCTCACCATCAATGGCCGGAAACTGATTATTGAGAATACCAATTCGGCCAACCGCAACACCCTGAAAGTAGCCGGAAACCTGGTTTTGAATGTTGCGAATGGGTTGGATATGAATGATGGAAACACATCTACCTGGGACGGACAAATCGACATCGGCGGCAACTGGACCAGCAACATCATATCGGGTTTTGATGAAGGGAATTCGCTGATCAATTTCAATGGAACCTCCACCCAGGTTGTTGATGTTCCCGATGGGGATGTGTTTGCCAAACTGACCAACAGCAACAGCAGTATAGGCAGTGTGGTGCTGGCGAGCAAGGGCACCAGTGTGGTGATATCTGATTCGCTGAATCTGAATGCCGGAACGCTCGGCTTGGGAGATAATACGCTGGTGCTCAACAATAAGGTAACCGGTTCTGCAACGCTTAGCGGTTCAGCCAATGCCAGCGTCACCATCGGCGGTACCTCAGGGGGTGCACTGGGTGCGCTCAACTTTGCCCCGGGTTCCCGCTTGCTCAATAATCTTACCCTGAACCGCACCGGTGCAGGGGCGAGCGCCATGCTTGGCACCGATTTGCAGGTCAACAATCTGGTCAATATCAGTTCGGGAACACTTGATGCGGCTTCTGTCACATTCAGCGGTGCTGCAGGATTGACCATGACCGGCGGCGAACTGCAACTTGCCAAAGCCGGAACCGTGCCCGAGCTGGCCGGTGGTTACAACCTTAGCGGGGGAGCTGTTCATTTGAAAGGAGCCGGGTCGCAGACCTTCCGACCGGAAAATTATTTCAATATCATTTCAAGTTCAACCGGCGGCCGTGTTTTTCAGAGTGGAGCGACCACCGGTATTGCCGGTACGTTTACACCGGGCACAAATTCCTACACCTTCTCAGGAAGCACCCTCAATTACAACGGCAGCGGGGCCCAGAACATTGCTGCCTTTAGCGCAGGGCTTACTCCGGGCAGTACTTACAACAACCTGACCCTATCCAATTCCGGCATCAAGAGTCTTTCAGGAAATACCGATGTGGAGGGCAGTCTTTCCATCAACAACAACATCACATTTGCGCTGGGCAGTCAGTTTCTGAACCTCCGTTCAACGGCTACCCAAACCGCCAGGGTAGCCCCTGTTTCTTCTTCAGCTTCCATCACTTACGGCACCGGAAGGTTTGTGGTGGAACGGTATTTTCCGGGGAAGCGTTCGTGGAGGCTGGTAACCGCACCCGTGACTGTTGATGCCGGACGCTCGGTTTTCGGTTCCTGGCAGGTAGGAGGGAGCAATACGCTTTCCGGAAGCGGTACATATGTAACCGGCCCGAATCCGTCGGCTGCAAACGGACTTGATATTTCAACCTTTAACAATTCTTCCCTCAAAACCTTCAATGCCGTCACCAGCCAGTTTGATCCTGTACTCAATACAAAAACCACGCTGCTCTCGGGTACCACAGGAGCTGCGGGAACTCCCGACAACAGGGGGTATTTCCTATTTGTGCGTGGCGACCGAACCGCCGCTAATCCCAATGCATTCAATGCCTCGGGATCAATAAACGCCACCACACTGCGCGACACCGGAAAAATTCAAACCGGCCAGTATGTCTTTCCCTGCAATACCAATACTGTGAGCAACTATTTCACTCTCATTGGTAATCCCTATGCGTCACCGGTTGATTTCGACAACATCACCAAGTCGGGTGTGGCTAACAAATTCTGGGCCTGGGACCCTAATCTGAATACTGTGGGTGGTTATGTAATTGTGGACCGGGCGCTCAATACCATTGTTCCTACAATAGGTACTACGCAAAATGAAATCATCCAGTCGAAGCAGGCCATTATGGTGCAGACTACGAATGCCGTCAATCCGCAGCTGATTTTCCAGGAAGGCAGTAAGAGCAGCGTCAATAATCTTACTTTGTTCCGTCCCCAAAAAAATCCCGAAATCGGCTCACTTGCGCTGAATCTGTTTTTTACGAATATCGACGGGAGCTTGCGCGTTGCAGATGGCCTGCTCAACCAGTTCAGCGACAGGTTTTCCAATACCACAGACGAACTCGATGGGATACGATTTTCGAATGTCAACGAAACCTTTGGTGTGCTTAACGGCAACAACAACCTGATGCTGAACCGCCGGAAGTTTCCCGTTGCCGGCGATACCCTGTTTATGAGAACCGTCAGGTTCAATAAGCCGGCCTATACCCTTAAGATTGATGCCTCGAAACTGGCCGCCGAAAACCTGGCCGGATACTGGGAAGACAATTACCTGAAGAGCAGTACGCCTTTCAACATGGAAGGAGAGACATCCATCAATATTACCACGAACAGCGAAACCTTTTCCCGGGCCGCCGACCGCTTCCGCATCGTATTCAGGAAATTGGTGGATTTCACCTCCATCAAAGCCGACCTGCTTGGAAAGGATGTGTCGCTGCAGTGGATGGTGAATGAAGAGAATGATATTGACCATTATGAAATAGAACGTTCGGCAGATGGAGGAACAAACTTCACAAAACTGGGAGCTGTGCCTTCACGCTTCAACGGGCGCAGTCAGGAGGGCTCATACAGCCACACAGATTTTTCACTACAACCGGGCGTATATCATTACCGTATCAAGGCCGTAAGCAGCCGCGGGGTAGTGGCTTTCAGTACGCTGGCAAGGGTAGTGGTCATGTCGACGGCAGGCAATCTCTATGTATTCCCCAATCCGGTTCGTTCGGGCAGAATGAATCTTCAGTTGAACAAAATTCCCGCGGGTGATTATCAGGCCCGGCTGATTGCTACCGACGGACAAGTAGTTTTCACTTCTGCGTTCACCCACGATGGTTCAGCCGGAACACGCAGTTTCAGATTACCTCCAAACCTTTCGCCGGCTGCCTATACATTTGAAATCTACGGTAATGCTAAAGAAGGGAAATGGTTATTGCCCCTGCTCTTATCTTCTGAGTAACCTCCATCACCGGTTGCATTCGTGTCCCCATCCGTAACAATCAGCTGAATCATTGTAAAAATTCTCCCCTGATTTTTTTGGGTTTTGAAGGAATAGCTTTAACTTTTCTTAACAAAACCAAAACGCTTATGCTCTCCATCAATGAAATCAAGGCCGGCGATTACTTCATGGCCAGCAACGACGGTGATGTGCTCACCGGCGAAGTCACCAGCCTGAAAAGGGACAACAAGGAAGTATGTCTGAACATCGGGATCCAGGAATTCTGGTATCCTATCAACCAGCTTTCGCCAATTCCCCTCAGCGAAAAGCAACTCGCGCGGATGTGCTTCGAACGCCAGTTGCAAGAGGACGGCTCCGTCAAATACCTGAAGGGCGCTTTTCGCATGCGCATTCCGGCCGAGGGCGACTTCAGTCGCATGGAACTTTGGTATCGCGACGAGCACCGGCATATCAACCGCCCCTTGTTTGTACACGAGTTGCAGAATCATTTTTATGAGATGACCAAGGTGCATCTCAATGACCAGCGATTTTGAGTTGCTGCAAGCTCTTCCACGGGGGTGAGTCAAACCGGGAGGCAATAAAAAAGGCCTGCTAAAGCAGACCTCTTTGTGTTTGTGTATTATCGGTCAGAATAGGGCCGATACGGTTATTTTCGGTTCGTCGGCCACTTTACCTTTAGCGGAATTGCTGATTTTGTAATCCGCAAGATTCACATTGAAATTGGCGGAGGCATTGATTTTTCCCTCTTTTACCACCAGTAGCGCCGGCATGGTGATTTCCCGGCTCACTCCGTGCAGACTCAGGGTGCCTTTCACGTTTGTCTTATAATCTCCATCCTGGCTAAAGTTGATGTCGGCCACGTTTACGATCTCTCCCTTGAAACTGGTGGTTGGGTATTCATCACTGTTCAGCCATTTGGAGCCGTTGAAATGATCCTGGATCATGGCATTGGTGAAGTTGAAGCTTTTCACCTGTGCCTCGAAAGCAAGAGCCCCCGACTTGGTGTCGAACGCGGCGATTACGGTATTGTTGACGGCCTTGGGCAGGTCGTCTTTCGGCGTAGTGGCGTCAAAACTGACCGTGGCGGAGGTGGTTGTTTTTTTTTGTGCAAAAACGCCCAGCGTAAGGAAGGCCAGGGCGGATGCAAGAATTGTTTTTTTCATTTTTTTGATTTTTTATTTGTGTATGGATGTTTTATCGGATGATGGCGCATCGTTTGAAACTGATGAAGTAAACGGATAGGATATCGCTGTAAGTGCCATTGCTGCAGGAACCCTTTACAGCTATGCTGTCGTTTACTTTCAGCCCCCGGGTAGCCAGTAGTTCATTCGACTGCAGGGCAAAAATAACATAGGAGCCGGTAGATTCGTTCGTCATTTTGATGTTTACAAGTGTATCGGCTGTTTCAAGCGCGCTGATCCTGCCCCTGACCGTAATCATCTTTTCCGAATACCGGGAGTTGGCGGTTTTTGGATCCTTTTCAAATTCAGCAATGAAGGGAATCGCGTCTACAACAAAATCGGGCTTCAGTTCCGAAGTATCTTTGAAGGATCGGGTGACATAGTAGTATCCGGCCCCGCCTGCTACCGCAGCTAGGAGCACTAGGATGGAAAGTGTTTTCACTATTTTAGAACCGGTTAACACCATAATCGAAATTGAGGGTGATGAGAAAGCGCTGTTGTTACAGATTCATGCCGATGCATCGCTTGTTTTATGCCTTATGCCCGACAACCACTGAATAATGCATAAGTAGGGTCGATAGTTTAAACTCTTGTAAATATAGACGGTATTGAATATGCTGGTACTGATTTTAGAAAATATTTTTTTGCTATGGGAATTCTTGGAAAGATTTTAGATTTTCCGATTATACGGATGATTATGATCAGTCGCTGATCCGGAATTCTCAGCCAGCTTTGGTTTTTTATTCGGCGACCTTATTATTTTTGGTGCAAATGCATCATATGGCAGAGATCGTTTTACATCGGGAAAGTGGTGACTTTGGGTTTGTGGCCCGAGACCAGTCAGGCCACCTGATAAAGATGGATACCAGCGAAGAAACCGGGGGTCAGGGCTATGGTGTCAAGCCCATGCAATTGTTGCTGATGGGTCTCGGGGGATGCAGCGGTATCGATATCGTGACGATATTGAAGAAGCAGCGTCAGGTGATTGATGATTTCACCATCCGGATTTCCGGTAACCGCGAGCCCGGAAGGGAGCCCTCGCTCTGGGAAGAGGTTAAAATTGAATTTGTACTTACCGGAAAAATTGACTCCGAAAAAGCCGAACGTGCCTGTCAGCTCTCCATGGATAAATACTGTTCCGTTGCCGAAACGCTCCGAAAAAGCGGCACGCGGATTGGTTGGGAAGTGGTAGTTAGGAACGGCGTTTGATTCTGGATTTAGCGGCGCGCTTCCCAGTTCCAGGATAAGTTATTTGTACCCGTTGACGGAGCAGTTCCGTAGTGTACGATGATGTCGCTGGCGTTGGCACTGATATACCGGATATTGGCTGCATCGGAACTGGTAGGCACTGCATTGAAATAAACAGGTGCCTGGCCAAGCCCGTGCGGAATGGTGAAGACAGACAGGCTTCCATTCCCGGAACGGGTGGCATTGCCTGTTCGGGTGGGTGTTTCCTGCAAGTTGATCCAGGTGCTTCCATTGTATCCCAAAAAAAGATTAGCAGTGCTGTCGTAGGCGATCTGCCCTTTTGCAGGATGGCTGACCTGTCCGGGATATTGTATTTTGGGGAGAACGATACCCTGGTTGCTGACTGAGGCGATGATGTTGCCGCTTCCGCGAGGTCCGTATACAAATTCAAATTGGTTGGCCGTTTGCGGAAGTCGCAGCCGAAGATTGCCATTGGGAGCTCCGGGAAACTTCTCCACAGAAATTTCGCCATAATTCATATTGCCCCCCGAACCCAGATTGTTTCGGGCTGTCATCCGGATGCCCCCCGCATCTATGTCATCTCCAATCCAAAGGATACCGCCCCATCCGTTCCCGTTGCCTTCCGCATCCTTGTAGTGAAGCCCCTTGTGGATCGACCATTCGCCTACCCAGCATTCCACGACTCCGTTGTATTCGATGGCGGTACCGAACTGGTAAGGCAAAATCATGAAGTCTCGCTGGATGCTCCGGTTCAAACCGTCGGGAGCGGCGCTCACATTGCTCGGATGCCGTAACCGGAACACAGGTATGTTTCTGCCGTTGGCCCACTCCATGGGGGTGGAAGTGTAGGCCGAGAAATCATCATCCGGGTCATAGGCGGAACTTTTCACGGCACTGTTGATGGAGATGAAAGCGGCGGAATCGCGTCCTGACATGATTGTGACTGATGAGTCGAAACGGCTTACACCGTTTATCCTTAAGGCAGAGGTGCCATCGGATGCAGCATTGTTCACGAGGAGGCTGTTCCGTGTAGTGATATTTCCGTTGGGTGCAATCAGCAGCCTTTCGCTCGAGTTGGTGAAGAACGACCAGCTGGCGGTATCTTTTATGAAAAACCTTGTGGAAATACTTTTGCCTGTAACCCTGTTGATCGGTTCCAGAGTTACACCACCCGTACTTCCGGTGCTGGGATTTATTTCCAGGCTGTTATTGTCGTTGGTGATGATGACTTTTTTATCGGCTGTGGTCACCCCCTCGCGATTCCCGGAAAATTGGATTGGGGCATTTGCCCCCAACAGGAGTCGGTTACCGTTTGCATGAAGAGGGTATGGGGTGTTCCCGGAAGTAGCACCCGAAAAGGGCGGGATACTGTCTTCGGCAGAAGGGTCAACGGCCGGTTGCCTCTTTGAGCCATGACCTTTATTAGCCGTAACAGACGTGCAAATCATTAGACCGAAAAAACCGGGCAAAAGATAGTTGAACAGGTTTTTGCGCATCGGGGTCAGAATTTTTATGTTTTAGTGTGAAACAGGATACGGGAAAAACAGCGTTCATTGCAAAATACATTTATTTATCAATATAATCGGGTACTCATAGATAATGCCTCCTTAGATTATGGAGAGTGGCCCGGCAATTATTCCAGACTCATCAGGCTGCAGCCTCTGATATCGGAATGGTCGAGTCGGCCGGTAATTTCAAAACTGCCATCGGGGTAAAGGATACCCGCATCATCGGTGGCAATGAAAGGGCAGGAGAAACGGTTGGCAAGATCAATGATATTCACCGCTCCCCGGACGGGATGGTTTTTGGGTTC
>JBIIDU010000314.1:0-2777 GCA_044238165.1 Ferruginibacter sp.
GAGCGACAATCCTACCGATCCGCAAACAGCAGCAATTTCCTGGATGATGGCATTATATTCATAATATCCCATTCCGCTTCCGCCATATTGTTCCGGCACCAGCACCCCCATCATGCCGACCTTGCCTAATTCTTTGAATATATGAAGCGGAAATTCCTGCGATTCATCCCAATCCATCAGATACGGTCTTATGTGCTGGTTGGCGAAATCACGGGCAGATGCGGCGACCTGCAGGGTCAATTCATTTGGCGTAAAATGCATATCGTTTGGCTTAAGCAGGGGCAAATTACGCCATTTATCATAAAACTAACAAGCGTTAGCAACTCTATTCCCCAACAGTCAGATAGGGGCTAACCCTTGCAAAAATTTCAGGCGTCACAATAACCAGCTTCATGAGATCATCTACCCGTGCGAAATCTCCGTGCTGTTTTCGATACTGGATTATTGCCCCCGCGATCTGGTAACGGATATAGGGATGCGCCTTAAGTACCTCGACCGTTGCCCGGTTGATATGGATCTTGCGGACATCCGGGCTGCTGCAAACCAACCGGCTGCGGATCAGTTGATATGTGCTGTCTCGCAACCCGAAAGTTTCGGCTACCTGGGCGACCGAAACAAAACCGCCCAGCTTGTCGCGGAAGGCAACTATCCGCGAGGCAAGCCGGCTCCCGATACCCGGCAGGGAAATCCACTCAGTGGTATCGGCCCGGTTCACATCAATAGACGCCGGTGTCCTGAATATTTTTTCCAAAACAGGTTTCGAAGTAGTACCGCCCGCATAAATTGCTGGCCGGTCAACCCCGTCGATTTTTACATAAGGAATCAGCTGTTCCGCTCTTTCGGGGGGAATGCCCCAGATTTTCCGCAAATCACCGGGTTGACGAAACCTTCCTCCTTTCTGCAGATAATGCTGGAGGGTACGGATGTTTTTATCGGGCATGCCCAGCTTCCGCCAACCCTCCGCATCGAGGGTGTTGGGATCGAAAAAAAAATAGGCGGCAGGTGTTGTCCATTGTTCAGGTGTCCGGTGATAAGCACCACCCTCGGCGCTTCTCCGGTCGGAATACCCGGAATTGCGAAAATCCTTATCCGCCTCAGGCTGCATGGATAGGGCGATAAGTTGACGCTTCAGCGAATCGTCAACGATTTCTGCCGCCGGTTGGCGTACCAGTTTTTTTACCGGAAAGAAGGCCACCGCCAGGCTCAGCAAAAGCAGCAGCATAATGCCATTCCTTTCCTTACGGGTAAAGTAGAAATATTCGCGGAGTGGGGAACGATGTTGCATCGGTAGACGCTTGACCGCTTCGGAAACCGAAACGGGTTTTGCGAAACTGATGAGAATCATGTGGAAGCCTTTGGGAAAAAAAACAAAGTAGGTGGGTATTTTTCACATAAGTGGCCATGCAAAAGATGCTGCCCGACACCAGACAGATGTCTCAGGTATTATTTGCCCTTCGCAAACAGCCGGTATAAACAGACCGGATACCCGAAAGGTGCTGTTCAAGGGTATAGCGCTCCTTCACCCGTTGGTGGGCCGCCTCGCTGTTTTTTTCCAACAATGCAGCGTCTCCCGACAGTGCCAGAATTTTTTGGGCACAGTCGGCATCATTTCCCTTTTCGAAATAAACGGCCGTATCGCCGCACTGTTCGCGGAAAGAGGGAATGTCGCTCAACAGCAGCGGAATGCGCAATGCCATGGCTTCCAGTACCGCAATCGAAAAGCCCTCATAGTCTGAAGACATTACAAAAAGATCGTACCGGGGCAATTCCATGCGGATATTGCGGTTCTCCCCTTTCAGATGCACCCTTGCGGGAAAACGCTCCAGCTGTATTTCAAGCGTATGCCGAAGCGGACCGGAACCGTAGATGTCGAGTGAAACAGCTTCGTTGCGCAAGCGGTGCAGGGCATTGAGGAGCAAGGAATGGTTTTTCTGCTGCCGGAGCGCACCCACGCTGACCAGGGTGAATCCGTTCCTTTCCTGAGGATGCGAAACCCGATTTGTATCAATGAATGCGGAGTCAACAAATGTATGCAGTACGTGGGCTTCAGCAGCTTTGATACGCAGCAGCGAAACATATTCCTCCAAAGCACCTTCAGCCACGGAAAGCAATACCGAGGGTCTTTTGCGAAAACTGAACCGGTCCAGCAGGCGGATGAAGCTTTTCCTGTATTCAGGCGCTTCCGCAATGAACGCATGCAGGGTGCTGATCAGAGGAATCCCGCGCGGAACGGCCAGGCGCGCAATCACCGTAGGCCAGTAGAGATGGGTATGTACAATAGCGGGGCGATGTGCCCGTACCAGTTTCCGGAAGCGCAGTATAGCCTGCGGATAGCGCCATACCGAAGGAAGATTGAGGCAAATGCTGGTGGCATTGATTTCACCGGGTCCAAAATGATTGGCCGGATCGAGGGTTACAATCACATGATCGTATTCCGTGAGAGCCGACACCACATGCACCAGCATTGTTTCGGCTCCGCCACGGCCCAGGCTGGGAATGAAGTGTATGATTTTTTTTCTCTCCATGTGCAGACATTAGCGCGGTATCAGGTGCAGGTCGATCAATGCACGGTTGGCACAAAACACCGCTTTCGATACCGGCTTACCGTCGAGCAGAATATGATAAGGCAACTGTTCCAGCACGGTATAGACGTCTTCCAGCGAATCGTTGCGGTTCAGAATAGGCTCCGGATGGATGGCCAGCATCAAAACCGGGCGGTCACGGGCAATCACTTCAAGACCGCCCCGCAAGGTATCGTACTCGGCCCCTTCCACATC
>JBIIDU010000074.1:0-9968 GCA_044238165.1 Ferruginibacter sp.
CGGCAGAAAATCTGCAAAATTACTTCAATTCCCAAGTCGCTTTGGTAAGCGGGAATCCCCCGGGTATTGAAAAAACCTTTGAGGTAGGCGGTGGCAGGGTAGGGGGTATTGAGCTGGGTGAAAGGCGGTGTGATGAGATAGACGGGGGCGTTCAATGGCTCGAATAGTTTATCATCCAGTTGTACAAAGTAAAGATACGCATACATTGTCTTGGCATTGACGTTGCACAGCCACAACCTGCGCATTTTTATTCAATCAAGACCGGTTCAGATGCGAATCGTTAGATTTGGCTTGTCAAACGAATCAATATGTCCAACAAGGCGGAACAATTCCAACAAAACGGCTACCTCGTACTCAACCATTTCAACACACCCGAGGCCTGCGATGCGCTCATGGAGCGGGCGCGTGATTTATCGGGCCGGTTCAATTATCAGGGGCATCCTTCAGTGTTCCAGACTACCGACCAGCAAAAGACTACCGACGATTATTTTCTGAATTCGGGGGACAAGATTTCCTTCTTCTTTGAAAAGGACGCATTTGATGACAAGGGTACCCTGAAGCAGGATATCTTCCGTTCGCTCAACAAGATCGGCCATGCCCTGCACGACCTCGATCCGGTATTCGCGGCTTTTTCCCGTTCTCTGCAGATGCGGGAACTTTCGGCCGAACTGGAACTGGACAACTGGCTGATGATCCAGAGCATGTACATCATGAAGCATGCCCGCATCGGCGGTGTGGTGGATGTGCATCAGGATTCTACTTTCCTTTATACCGAACCGGAATCCTGTATCGGATTCTGGTTTGCCCTGGAGGATGCGACGCAGGAAAATGGTTGCCTTTGGGCCAAACCGGGAGGCCACCGGACTCCCCTGCGCTCCTGGTTCAGGCGCAACGGTAGCGGCAGAACGGAAATGCAGGTTCTCGACAGCACCCCTTACGATCTGGAAGGTATGGTTCCGCTTGAAGTTGAAAAGGGTACCTGTATTGTGCTGCATGGTTTGCTGCCACATTACAGCCTGCCCAACACCAGCGGCAAATCACGTCAGGCCTATGCGGTGCATTGCATCAACCGCGACGCGGCCTATCCCGAAACCAACTGGTTGCACCGCGAGCATTCGACATTGAAAGGATTCAGTTAATATAAATTATGGAAATCAAATTCGGTTGTACCTACTGGGGTTCCGCACCGCTGGCTCCGGCTGCGTTCATCGATAAGGCCCTGACTGCCGGATATGATGGGGTGGAAGTGCTGCTTTTTCCGCCCGACCCGCTCAGCGATGCTTTTTCATCGGCTATTGCTGCGGCGCGTAGCCGTGTTCCGGGCTTCTTCTTTGTGCCCATGCAGATCAGTTTTTCCGAAGGCGGTTCTGTCAACGACCTTATCGGAAGGATGCTCAGGCATTATGAAGTCATTGCCCGACTGCAACCCGACTTCATCAATGCGCATACCGGCCGCGATTTTTATTCCTTTGATGACAATTGCAGGGTCATTGATGCCGCCATGAATTTCGGTGCCAAGGAGGGTATCCGGATCGTGCATGAAACACACCGCGGCCGGTTTTCCTTTCATGCCGCAAGTTTGCTGCCCTATCTTCAACGCTTCCCCCAAATGCAACTTGCCGGAGATCTCTCGCATTTCTGTACGGTATCGGAGAGTATGCTCGAGGAACAGGAAGACATCCTGAACGAAATTTTTCCCTTCATCACCCATATCCACGCAAGGGTGGGCCACGAGCAGGGCCCACAGGTGAGTGATCCTGATGCACCCGAATGGAAGACCCATCTCGACCGCTTTGTGCACTGGTGGCGGCAGATTGTCCGCATCCGGAAAGCGATGGGGCAAACAACACTCACCATCACCCCCGAATTCGGTCCGACGCCCTACATGCCGGCAGCTCCCCATACTTTGGAGCCGCTGGGCAACCAGTGGGAGTGCAATCTTTTCATGTTGAAGCATCTCCGGGAACAACTGCTTCAACAGGAATCATGATTGGCCATTGCTCTTGAATGTGGGCTGATTTCCGGATTACTTTCACACCTGTTATTGACAATTTCTAAACCTCCATCCGACTTTAATTCTGATATTCAATGGCTTAGATATTCAGGTTTCATGACTTTTTTGGGCTTCCATTTTTTTTCGGAATAAAAAGAGTGTTGGGGCTCCATGTCATGGGAAAAACATACCTTGTACCATTACTCAACACTAAAACTGCATCATGAAAAGAACCTTAAAGATGGCAGGTCTGGCCGCCATGGCCGCCGTAATTTTCACCGGTTGCGCCAAGCAGGACACCGTGAAAGTCAATGCTGACGGGTTATCCGCCAGTGAAGTACAAATGATCAAGTCTGCAGGATTGAATCCCACAGGCGCATCAAAACATGCCGAGGGCTACCTGATCGAAGGCGATCTGCTGCTGTCGGCCGAGGCACTGAACAGTCTCAGTAGCAACAACGGCCCCGAACTGATTGTGGCTAATTCTGAGCAATACCGCACCACAAACCTGGTTACCGGACTGCCCCGTACACTCCGGGTAAACTATACCGGCTCTACAGCGAGTATTTCCACGGCAATCAACAATGCTATTGCCCGATACAATGCGCTGCCCACATCTTATCGCTGCCGGTTTGTTCGGGTGACCACTTCTCCTTACAATATTACCGTATCCAATGTATCGGGGGTATCGTACATCGCATCTGCAGGTTTTCCCAGTCGCGGGAATCCATTCAATTCCATAAAGTTCAATACAACGTATGCGAGCTGGAATGCCAACACACTTACATCAGTTCTGGCTCATGAAATCGGGCATTGTATCGGCTTCCGTCATACCGATTATATGAATCGTGCCTATAGCTGCGGTGGCACAGCAACCAACGAGGGCACGGCCGGTGTGGGAGCGGTTCTTATTCCCGGTACACCTTCAGGTCCCGATCCCAACTCCTGGATGCTGGCCTGCATCGGCAACGGAGTTAATCGTCCGTTCAATGCGAACGACATCAAAGCATTAGACTATTTATATTAATAGCTCCTGGCTCAGTAAAAAATCCCTGTCGTATGGCAGGGATTTTTTTTGAATAGGACTTAAATGACGCCAAAAAATTATTGTTATCCAACTGTTTGTTGGATCGTGGCACATTGCTTAATTTTCGAATCCTAATAATCATTCCCGCCTTAAGGTACACAAATGGGTATCTACTCAGTAGCAAATATTCGTGGCATCCTATTTGGCTCTTTGTTTCGGATTGGATTACCGATTCTTATCAGCACCTGGTCTTTTGCCCAGCAAATTAGCAAGTACCCCACCCAGTTGTTTGCTACTTATTCGACCTGCGATTCCTTACAAAAAAAGGCTTCCCCCTTTTTGATTGTCCGTTTTGGCGATAAAGAATGTATGGATCAATGCCGCTCTGTGATTGTTCGGTCTTTCACACATGATATGGCTATTGTGCGTAACGGCACAGACTTTCAATTTCCAGCGAAAGGTTCATGCCTGCCTGAGTGGGCGGCTGCCAATGACTTATGGAAGCTGTCGCCTGCTTTGATGCAGGCTTATGCGGATTTAAAACAGGATGATGGGCGTCTTGGTCAGTTCAATCTTATGGCGGAAGATATTGACAAGCTCACTACAAAAATCCTTTTCGATAATCTGCCTGTGGAATTTATGTCCCTCTACAGAGAAGGGAATGCCGTACGTATTCGTTGTAAAGAAAAGGTTTTGTATAAGCAACTGCTCCGTTATCCGGAATTACTGTTTGCCGATTCCTACTTAGCCCCACAAGCCGATATTCTTGTGAGCGGTTTTTACCGCAATATCAACAACCTCAACGGGCTTGAGCGTTATCTGCCCGGTGCGAATGGAAGGGGCGTAGTCATCGGTATTAAGGAAAAAATGCCCGATGTACAGGATATTGATTTGTACAAACGGGTACTTCCCTCAGAACTGGCCGATCCGGCGGCCGACAATCACGCAACCACGGTATCCACCCTGGTCGGAGGTGCCGGTAACAGTTTTATCACCGGAAAAGGCATGGCCTGGAAGTCGACGTTTTTTCCTTCTTCCTTCAGCAATCTTTATCCCGATGCTACGGAAGTATTGCTCCGCAACAAGGTCACGGTACAGAATCATGCATACGGTACCGTGATTCAGCCCTTTTATGGTGCTGAGGCTGTGGGTTACGATCTGCAATCCTTCCGCCAACCCGGCCTGCTCCATGTTTTCTCTTCGGGTAACCGGGGCAGTGCCGCTGCTGTAACTGGTACCTATGCCAATCTTCCGGGCTTCGGCAACCTCACGGGAAATTTCAAAATGGCTAAGAATGTGCTGACGGTCGCTGCGTTGGATACCGGCGGCCGCGTCGCGGTCTTCAGTTCAGCGGGACCGCTTTACGACGGACGCCTTGGTCCGCAACTTTCCGCACTAGGGCCCACGGGTACCTCCGAAGCCGCTGCTCTGGTGTCCGGATCGGTGGCTGTTTTGCAACAATTGTACCGCGACAGTTTCAACCAGGCAGCTGCACCCGCTTCACTCATCAGGGCCCTACTGTTCAACGGGGCAGACGATATCGGCGCTCCGGGTATCGATTTCCGTACCGGATTCGGTTCTTTGAATCCCTATCGTTCGGCAATGCTCTTGCAGCATCTTCAGTTCAACGGTGGCCAATTGGGACCTGCTGAATCCTGGAGCAGTACTCTTGAAGTTCCTGTTCAGACAGCCCGTTTGAAAGTCACCCTCTGTTGGACGGACACTCCGGCATTGGCAAACTCGGGCAGGGCCTTGGTCAATGACCTCGATCTGGAACTGGTTCATGTGAACAGCGGAACCGTCTACCGGCCCTGGTGCCTCAACATTGCCCCGTCGGCCGATTCGTTGCGGCTGCTTCCTGTTCGGAGAAGGGACTCGCTGAATAACGCCGAGCAGGTGAGCATTGAATTACCGGAAGCGGGATCCTACCGCATTCAGGTTCGGGCTCATGAAATGGGCACGGCAGACGCACAGTCCTTCCATCTGGCCTGGAGCATAGATACGCTCAACACCTTCCGCTTTACGAATCCGGTTGCACCCGAAGATGTCATCACCGACGAGCGGCCCTTGCTGCGCATCGGTTGGGAGAGTTTTCCGGCAGGTGCCGATACCACAGGTAACTTGTCGGTATCCTATAATTCGGGTATTGATTGGCGTGCGATTGCCCGTGATATCAGCCTGAACCGTCGCTATTTTTTCTGGAGCCTCCCCGACACGGTCTGCACGGTGCAATGGCGGATGCAATCGGCATTCGGTACGTATTATACCGAACGTTTTGTGCTTGCACCAATTACCCGGATCCGGGTCGATTTTCTCTGCACGGATTCCCTGCGTTTGTCGTGGCAGCAACTGCCTGCTGCTTCCGCATACCGGGTATATGCCCGGGGCGATTCCGCCTATCTGGGTGAATATGCCACCGTTACGGATACGTTTCTGGTTGTTCGTCGCAATGCGCAAACTTCATTGACGTATGCCGTTCAACCCATTCATACAGATGGTATGGTTGCCCCTCGCAGTTATGCTGTGAATGTGGCAGACCAGGGGGTGGATTGCTATTATCAGGCTTTGGTGGCGGAGCCCGACGATGAAAGGGTGAAACTGACACTCGCATTGAGTTATTTTACGGGCATCGACAGTATGGTGTTTTACAGCGTATCAGGTTCCGGTGACCTCTTGCAACGCCTGGAAGCTCAACTGCCCGGCAGTTCCCTGGAAGGGTATGTTGCTTATGACAATCGACCCAATTCCGGAACCAATTATTATCGTGCGCTGATTTATGTCCGCGGAGGTATCGTAAAAACCGAAATTGTTGCCATCCTGCACAAAGGGGCAAAGCCTGTTCTTGTTTACCCCAATCCGGTAAATCGCGGGCAGCAACTTAATATCCTGGTGACGGAGTCGGCTGCCGATGGCATCCTGCAGATTTATGATGCCGTAGGAAGGCTGCTGGGAAGCTATCCGTTCAACGTTACGGCCGGAATCAATACTGCAGGTTTCGCTCCGGGCCTGTATTTTTACCGCCTGACAGGAACGGAGGGCCGGAACATTGCATCAGGTAAAATCATCATCCAGTAAGTCCGGTCTTCAAAAAAACAGGTTCAACTTATGCAATCCTCTTCACTAATGCATCATCCAGTCAAAACCAGGCACATGAAAAAAATCCTTTTTGCGGCTTCGCTGTTTCTTCTTTCCTGCAACCAGCGCAATGCGGATAGTAGTAAGAAGGAAGAGGGCTTCACCACAACTCCCAGTGGGTTTCAGTATAAGATCATCCGTTCACAAAGTGGTGGCGATTCGCTTCGAACGGGCGACGTGGTGAAAGTATATATCCGCCAGTTCATCGATGATTCGCTGCTGAACGACAACCGTACCACGGTACCGGAGTTCGTGAAGATGGACAGTACGTTGCGCAAGTTTGACTATACGGAAATCCTGCCCCAGATGCGGGTGGGTGACAGCGCGGTATGCCTGTTTTCCACAAAAGAAATCATGAAGCGTGCTGCTGCCGAAACTTATCCGCCGCTTTTTCTGGAGCGGGGGAGATATATCCGGGTGTATTTGAAACTCGCGGCTCGGTATGATTCCGACAGCCTTGCCATGGCGGAATACGGACGTGAAAGCGAACGCTATGAGCAGTTGCGGGTGGCTGGTGAAAAATCGGGCTACGAAAGGGCTGCCGCTTCTTTTGACAGTTTGATGAAAACCGCGGGACAGCCTTTGATTCGTTTGTCCAACGGGGTCTGTATCTATAAGGTTGAATCGGGTAAAGGGCCGGCAATCCGGAAGATGGATTCGGTGCATGTGGTTTACCGTGGCCGGATGGACAACGGCAGGGAGTTCGAATCAACCACGCTTAACAAGCCCTTTGCCCTCCATGCCGCTAATTATGAGGCGGTTGAGGGCTTTGATGCCGGAATCGCGGCGCTCTCTTTTGGCGATTCAGCCGTTCTCTATCTGCCCTCCAAATTGGCTTACGGTGCAGGAGGTGCCGGAAACAAAGTGCCGCCTTTTGCCAACCTGATCTTTGAAGTCAGGGTACTTCGACCATGATACCGATACAGTTTTTAATCCATCGGTACAGACCCGACTTCATTTTTATCGTGACCTGGGCTTTGCCTTGGTCCGGGTATTACGCCATCAGGATCTTTGTTTTAAAGGATAGGGTCGATTTTTCAGGATTATCTGAATAGTTTTGTAGATTTGATATCCTAACATAAAACTTGATTTTATGAAAAAGATATTTCCAATTCTTACTGCTTGTCTGGGCCTGCTGCTGTTCCTGTCTTCCTGCGAGAAAGAAGAATATAAAAGGACGAAGCGTATCACCCTGGATGTGTCTGTTGCTGCCGGCACGGCATACACCCTTGATTTGAGCCCTTATGGCGATTATGATGATAAGGCTGCAATCACCCGCCAGGCCATCAGTTACACCCAAAGTGAAATTGTGCCGAACAGTTCTCTTGGGGTGTACACCTTTCTGAAAGCCGGTGCACCCAAGCTGGGCGGAAACGGAAAAGAGGTGGTGGAAATCAAAATCACCGGATCGGGTTGCGATGACGACGACGATGATGATGATGATGATGATGACGAATACGGGCAAACTACGACGATCACCATCAATCTGACTATACTCTAGGTTTTCTTTACCTGATTATACGTTTGGCATTTCCATATCGTTCTGCAGATTAAAAAGTTAGAGCCGGCAATGATCATGCCGGAGCCATTTTTCTATTATCAATCCTGCCGCAATGTTTCTTGCTCCAGAAGAACCTGGGTTTCCCGACAGTTATTGTTAGAAACAGGACGGTTGATGCCTTGGATAAAAAAGATAGTACTGGTCATTTGTATGGACCGTGATTTTTTTGATGTATCTGACCCGCTGTAATCATTCGCCCTCTGGCGCAAGTGTTCCGCAGGATCACTTGTAGCCCAAGAAATCTACCCGATTGAATCGGGGGTTTTGAAGCGAAATTTTGTTATTTACTATGCATATCAATTTAACAGCGTAAGTCTTCCAAATATAAAATTGGCGATAGTGCTATACCTCATTTTGTAACATTTACATTGGTTGGTTGGGTTGATGTATTTTCATGATAACAATACAAAGAAATACCCTCTGGCGCAAGTGTTCCGCAGGATCACTTGTTGCCAAAGAAATCTACCCGATTGTATCGGGGTTTTGAAACGAAATTTTGTTATTTTCTATGCATATCAATTTAACAACGTATGTCTTCCAAATATAAAATTGGCGATAGTGCTATACCTCATTTTGTAACATTTACAGTGGTTGGTTGGGTTGATGTATTTTCAAGGGAACAATACAAAGAAATACTTGTAGAAAGTTTGGATTATTCCCTAATGCAAAAAGGCTTGCTATTACATGCCTGGGTAATAATGACTAATCATGCTCATCTTATTATAAGTAGTGATAAAGCCAAAATAGCGGATATTGTAAGAGATGTGAAAAAATATACCAGCAAACAAATTATAAAGGCATTACAAGACAATGAAAAAGAAAGCCGCAAGGAATGGATGTTGAATATTTTTTCTTTTACTGGTAAGAACAACAATAACAATAAGGATTTTCAGTTTTGGAAACAGGATTATCATCCTATAGAATTAAATACGAATGAAAAAATGAAACAACGGCTGAACTATTTACATGAAAATCCTGTTCGAAGTGGAATTGTCTGGGAGCCACTGCAATATAAATATAGCAGTGCAATCGATTATTATTCTAACCAACATGGGTTACTACCTATTCAATTTTTGAGCTGTTAAATCCCGATACAATCGGGTAGAATAAATAGACACAAGTGATCGCTTGGGCGAACACTTGCGCCAGATGGATATCTTTTTGGTGGATTTAGGTTGCCGGACATTGATTTTCATTAATCATCATTCCAATCCCTCGTAGTTAAACGTTTGCCCTCCTACAGATATCTCATACATCAATCCCCCCTTTGGCTGTGCGAAAATCAAAATTCCATTTGCATAATTTGCGTTTGCAGAAGCACCTGATGCCGCAATTACAGCAGAAACCTGGGCAGCAATCTTCAAATTATTTTCTTTGAACTCATCAAAATTGCTTTTGGTTTCGAAAAAAATGACTTCCCTATAACCCTGCCCACCTGCTTGTAACCCTATACTTACCTGCGATAATTTGGCAGTCCCGACAATTTCGTTTTTCTTATAAACTACGCCATTGCCAAATGCGCCCCCAATGCCCAATCCTCCTTTTCCTACATTTGGGAAAACCACATACGCATAGGAGTCATTGAAAAGTTTTTTCATTGATGCATCCGTCTTGGTAAATGTTTTTATGGCTTTTTTCGAGTCATTTATGATTTTTTTGTTTTTTTCAGTTGATTGTCCGAGCGTTATCAAACTGAACAAAAGAGCAGACAATAAGAAAAAAGATTTCATAAAAAGAAATACGTGTTTTGTTTTCATCGGTTTTGTATTTGGTTAAATTTTAAAATTGTATTTCGAGGCTCTTTCGCCCGATGCGGCTAACAGAATGTCGGTTAACATTCTTTCAGTTAAAAATTCAGGCTATTTGTTTGTAGGGCTTTTTATTATAGAAAGAAGGATGGAGACAAGCGCAATGACCAATAATACGTGAATGAGCCAGCCCAAATGGTAACCTATAAATCCTACCGCCCAAATGACAACCAATACAACTGCAATTACATAGAGTAAACTTCACATAAAAAATGTTTTGATTGTTTAAATAAATACGCACAAAGCATTGCAGTCAATTACTTCAAGATCAATATTTTTTCTTTATCGAAAAGTGAATTGGTTGACAGTAAATCAAAAATAGGGCAGGCAAATCCGCTTTTATATGACAATCAATAGGTCAAACTATGATTGTGCCGTTATTTGTACTAATGCCTTTTGTCTGAATCAGGATTCGCGAAATCATTCAATCCGATTCATCTGCGA
>JBIIDU010000329.1:0-2723 GCA_044238165.1 Ferruginibacter sp.
CGGCAGCGCGATTTGCGGACGGAACACGATGCGGAAACGGTTCTGTGCGGCCGAAGCGGCTACCGTACTCACGGTGAAGGTATATGAGCTGGTATCGGTCAGACTCACCGGTATGCTGGTATTGGTGAACGCATCTTCCAGGAAGGCGTCCATTCCGGCTGGCATGTTCACCGGCGTGAATTCAAGACGGTAAGAAATACGCTTGAGCGAATACATCTTATAGAAGATGGTATCGTTCGCCGAAGGCGTTTGCCGTCTTTCCACGGCCAGTTCGGTACCTGAACTGAAAAGTCCGAAGTTTTCGCCGAAGTTGGTATTCTTCACCACATCCTCACTGTCGACGGCGTTGCTGAATGCATCGGCATAGCGGATGATGCTGCCATCGGCCAGATCGACCGAATTGGCGTTGATGGCAAACAGATTTGTCCGGAATTTCATATCGGCGGAAAGATTGCCCGTAGGACGGAAGGTGTTCCGGCTGCCGGCAGCTTTGGCATTCTCTGCAATGGTGATGGTGCCCTGCGACTGTCCGGTATTCTGGATGAAGAAGGCGGAACCGCTTTGGATGAAGTTCAACTCGTTGGGATTGTTGGTATTGAAACTACCTCCACCGGGAGCGGCCTCATAATTGCCCGTAAGAGGATTGTAATCAAGGGTTTGGTAGGCTCCGAATCCGTAACTACCCTGCAGTTTGGGATCCCATACCTGGAAGGACTGCGAAATGGAACTGTTGCTCCGTGTAGCCATTACCGTACGCATGTCGATGGCACTGGCATAAGGATTGCCTGCCAGCACGAAACGGCCGGAATTGATGGTGATGGAAGCCTGTGTACCCATGTTCAGATTGCCCTTGCTGCGCAGTACGGTGCTGGTGGATGCCAGCGAATTCGATCCAAACTGTCCGGGACTCCTGTCACCACGGATAAAGAGGAAATACCCGGAAAAGGCGTTCATCTGTGTATTGTTGGTATTGGTGATACCCAGCAAGGCATCGGATTCGGAGTCATAACGGAACATGGAATAGCCCACCGATCTTTGGTCGAAGCCCAGGGTGCGGGCAACCGAATCGTTTGCAGCCGGACCGGTGATCATGGTACCGAAACCGGGCGTGTTGTTGAGAGTAGAACCCGACTGGCCTTCCTGCCAGGCCTGGTTGATGGTCTGCCCTGTAGTATTGGCAGCCAGCAGCCTCCAGCCCTTGTATGTGTTTTTGGGAATAAAGCGCTCAACGGTAACCGTGCCGGACACATAGCTGCTGGAACTACTGTTGGCGGCTATGCGGGCCGTACCAAAGCTGTTGGATTTGATGGTGAGGTTGCCGTTGGTAGTAAGTACGCCTGTTCCGTTTACAGTGAGGGTACCTTCTGCATTGGCCGATGTACCGCCTGTTATATTCAAGGCATTGGCCAACGATGCGGTAGCGCCATTATTGATGGTAAGATTTTTAAGAAAGTTGCCGGTACCGCTTTGCGTAAAGCGCAGCGAACCGGTGTTGCCGTTCAGCACCAGACTGGAGGTATGCGATCCGGTAAGGCTGCCCTCGCCGCTAACCGCACCGTTTATGGTGACGGTTGTGCCATTAAGTTCAAAAGTCTTGCCTGAGGCGATATCAAGATCGGCAATGGTTACATCGGAACTGACTACGGGTGTGTTGGCGGCAGTCGGAGAAATGACGATATCACTTCCCGCAGCTGGTACTGTTCCGCAGGACCAGTTGCCCGGTGTGTTCCAGTTGGTACCCTGTGTACCGTTCCAGGTATTGGCAAGAATAGTTACTGCACGAGTAGCGGCGGTGCTGCTGCCACAAGCATTGTTGGCCGTTACCGAAATATTGCCGTTTTGACCGGCGGTACCGCTCGTAATGGTTGCACTGTTGGTATTTTGGCCGGCACTTATTGTCCAGCCGGTAGGTACCGACCAGGTATAGCTGCTGGCACCCGATACGGCGGCAATGCTGTACGTATTGCCGCTTACACCAGCGCACAATGCAGCAGAGCCGGTGATGCTGCCTGGCGTGGAGAGCGATGCCGACACGGTGACGGTGCGGATGGCGGTGGCGTTATTGCAACTGCCGTTGCCGGCCACAGTATAAGTAATGTTGGCGGTGCCTGGGGCCAAGCCGCTGATGGCACCGGTGGTGGAATTCACCGTGGCTATGGCGTCATCGGACGTTGAGTAGATGCCGGGGGCACTGTTGCCACTCACTGTAAAGGAGGTGCTTCCGCCCACACAGATATCCTGCACGCCGCTCAGCGTACCGGCGCCGGGCGCTGCAGTGATCACAAAATCAGCCTTGGTCCTGCAGCTATTGTTAGTAGGGCACTCCACATAATAGGAGGTGGTGCCCGCTGTATTGGTATTGGCGAGACCCGAATTAGCCACACCTACCGGGTTGAAACTAGCGCCTGAACCTATCAACGTGCCGCCGGAAGAAACCGTGTACCAGTTTAAACTTCCTGGCAGTGTATAGGTAACCGTAATTCGCATAAAATCGACAGTTGCAGTTGCAGCACCTAATGATCTTGTATTAAAAACCGATAATACAGCACCAAAACCAGTATTGTTAATGTCAGCAGGTGTCCAAGTTGTACCCCATAAATCTGTAGAATTACCATAAGCTTGATTTGTCAAGCCAGTAGGATAAACTCCACCTACATTTTTATTTGTTGATTGTATAGTATTGCTTTTGACTAACTTAACTTCATTATCACGGTTACCGGTAC
>JBIIDU010000075.1:0-9746 GCA_044238165.1 Ferruginibacter sp.
TCCAATGACATGCCCCGGGTAACCCTCAATGATCCGAACGGCAACAACCGTGTATCCGATCGCTTTGTGGAAGACGCCTCCTATGTGCGGATCAAGAACCTCCGTCTGGCTTACAATCTTTCCTCACGTACAGCTGAACGGATGAAGATCAAAAGAACACAGTTTTACGTCAGCGCGCAGAATCTGCTCACACTTACGAACTACAGCGGAATGGATCCTGAAGTAGGTGGAGGCGTGGACATCGGATTTTATCCGCAGGCAAGAACATTCCTTGCGGGCATCACTATCGAACTGTGACCGGCATGCGACAGGGAAATTTTTTGAATTGAAACAAATATCCCTGCGGGGAAAAGCTGATACAACCAATATAAACGCTGTCAACATATGAACAATACTATTTCGATGCGATGGGTGCTATTGCTTTCAGCAGCGCTTGTTTTTTCCGGCTGCTCGAAAGAACAACTGTCGATCGACCCAACCATTCCAATTGTTTCCATCGACAATTATTACCAGAACGAGCAGGAAGCCGTAACGGCCACGAATGCCGTCTATACCCCGTTGTCCACCATTTATAACGGTGCGGCCTGGCATCTGGGCGATATCATGAGCGATGATGCCGATCTGGGCGGCGGCGGCGGCGGCGATGGAGCCGAGACTGCCGAACTAGATAATTTCACGCTCACCTCGTTCAATCCCATCATCAACATCCTATGGGCACAAAGTTATTTTGGTATCCTCCGCGCCAACCTGGTCATTGAAAGGGTGCCTCTGGTGGCTGCCATGAATGAAACGGTAAGGAAGCGCTGCATTGGTGAAGGCCGTTTCCTCCGGGCCCTTTATTACTATCATCTCGTCCGGCTTTTCGGGGATGTGCCGTTATATACCAATGCCATCACCGCGGGTGAGGCCTCCGTCATCGCCCGTTCGCCGAAGCAGCGGGTGTATGAGCAAATCATTGCCGACCTGCAGGTGGCTGAAACCCTGCTGCCGGCCAACTACTCGGGCTCCGACAAGGGTCGTGCCACAGCCGGTGCGGCGAAGGGGTTGCTCGCTGCCGTGTACCTAACTACCGGTGACAACAACAATGCCGCACTCAAATCGAAAGAGGTGATCGACAACCGCGCGGCTTATGGTTATGAACTCTGGACGAACTATGCCGACAATTTCAAGCTGGAGAACGAAAACGGCAAGGAGTCCCTCTTTGAAGTACAGTACAGGAGCGGCGGCGGAACTTTTTCCATCTACAGTGCCGGCAGCAATATCAACACGTTTTACGGACCACGTTTCCAGAACATTGTTCCGGAGCGGGGCTACGGATTCACCGTGCCTACCCGGGATTTCGTAGACCAGTACGAAAGGAGCGGCGCCGCTTATACCACGATTCTCGACAACCGCAGAAACAGGACCATCTGGATTCCGGGCGATACCTACGGTACCTATACCCAGCCCGCCACACTCATCGGATCGCCCAACGGATTCAATGTGCGTAAATATTTCATTCCGGTGGAGAACACTACCGGCGACGACGGGCAGTGGAGAAGCGCGCTCAACATACCGGTCATGCGCTATGCCGAAGTGCTGCTCACCTATGCCGAGGCTGCGGGACCCGCTGCCGGAAAGCCATACGCCGACCAGGTACGGGCAAGGGCAGGTCTTGCGCCATTGCCGGCGGGGCTCTCCGCGTCACAGTACCTCGACGCCATCTACAAGGAGCGCAGGCTTGAGTTCGCCTTTGAAATGCACCGTTGGTACGACCTGCTGCGCCACCCCGACCCGAACTATTTCATACGGGTGATGCAGGCCGCCGGGAAAACAAATGTCGCCGCACGCCATCGTTATATGCCCATTCCGCAGGGCGAGCGCGACAAGAACCCCAACCTCACCCAGAACGAGGGGTATTGAGAAAAATGACAGGCATAACACTAATGCATAAACGAAAGGTATGAAGAAGAATACGTTTTTATCCCTCTTTGCCGCCGTCTTGCCGGCGCTGCTCTTTGTGCAATGCCGCAAAGACAACCTGCAGCTATCCGGATCGCCTTCCGCAGCCGGGTTCACGTTCAGCCAGGCTCCTGCGGGCGATACGCTGCCATATCCGTGCAGGATCGATTTTCTGAACGGCAGCAGCGAGGCCTTCCTCTACCAGTGGAACTTCGGCGACAACAGCGCCCTTTCTCCGCTCAAAGACCCGAGCCATGTTTACGCCGTAGGGGGTACCTACAATGTAACACTCACCAGTGTGGGTACCAACGGCAACAACTCCATCACCAAGGTGGTGTCGGTTCTGGACGCCTGTCAGAACGATTTTTTCAGCAAGCTCACCAACTGCTCTTTTGCAGAATGGACCTGGAGCAACGATGCCGATGCCATCCGCGTGCTTTCACCCGACGGAAACTCCGTGTATTTCTCGGGTGCTCCTGCCGGATGCCAGGCCGATGACGTTTACAAGTTCAGTGCCAATGGTGCGTTCGATTACAATGCCAACGGACAGACTTTTGACGTTCAGGCCGGATACAGCTGCCAGGCGCCGAAGCCCAATGCAATGGGTTACCGGGTGCTGGCAAGATCGGGGCAAAATCCCGTTATCTGTCTCGATAGCCTCACCATCGGCAGCGGAAAACCCTTCATCGGAACTACCGATCTGGTAGACAGCAACCGCTATGAAGTAATGGCCTATACGGCCACCACCCTGACCCTTCGGGGGAAAATCCAGGGTTCCGGAGGGATTCTGGTGGAAGTGAAATTGAAAAAAGTGGTGGCGCTCACCCTCGAAGATATCCGTAACCTGCTTACAGGAGGCGGTAGCAGGTCCTGGAAGCTTGATCCCGCAGCGGGAGCCAATCCCATTGTCGTGGGCACGGAAGGCAACCCCTCTGAGTATTACGGCGGCGGACCACTTGCAGCCTGCCAGCTCGATGACATATACACGTTCACTTCGGCCAACACCCTCAGTTACAACGCTGCAGGATCCACGTTCAACGGCGGCAACATATCGCCCAATTACAATTGCGGCGACGACCGCTCTTTCAGCAATGTGGGCTATACGTTTGGGGCCACCACACCCGGAATCGCCGGCCTGGCCACCATCAAACTGCCTTCGGCACCACCGGCCACCTTTATCGGCACCACCGATGTGCCTGCGGAAAATGTTTACCGCATCATCGAAATCAATGCCGCCAAAATGATCCTGAGGGGGGGCAATGGTTCCTCCACGGTCTTTCAGTTCAAATTCATTCCGCAATAATCATCCCTTAATTCAAAACCATGAAGATGTTAGCTTTCCTCTTTGTATCCGGACTTTTCTTTCTCTCCTGCACCGATAAAAAGGAGATTCCGCCGCTGCAACCAATCGATGTGGTCACCGACAAGGGCTGGCTTTTTGAAGCCACACCCGTATGGACCGACGAGTTCGAAGGCAACGCACCCGATGCCGCCAAGTGGACCTTCGAAACCGGCGGTGGCGGCTGGGGAAACAACGAGGCGCAGTATTACACCAACGGGGCCAACAGTTCCGTTGCAGCAGGGAATTTGCTCATTACTGCCAAAAAAGAAAATTTCTCCAACAACCAGTACACTTCATCCCGTATGATCACCAAGGGCAAAGGCGACTGGCTTTACGGCCGTTTTGAAGTACGGGCCAAACTGCCTGCCGGAAGGGGTACCTGGCCTGCCGTTTGGATGTTGCCCAGCGACAATGAATACGGAACCTGGCCCGCATCCGGAGAAATCGATATCATGGAACATGTGGGTTTCGATCCCAACAATGTGCATTGCAGTATCCACAGTTCCGCATACAACCATACCCGCGGTACACAAAAGACCGTGGCGAAAATAGTGCCCGGCGCGGTTGACGGCTTCCATCTGTACCGGGTTGACTGGACGCCTTATGCCGTGCGCGGATATGTGGACGATGTGCAGTATTTCGAATTCACCAACGAAAACACAGGCTTCACCACCTGGCCCTTCAACAAGCGCTTCCATCTTATTCTCAACGTGGCTGTTGGCGGAAACTGGGGCGGTGCCCAGGGCATTGACGTGAACGCTTTCCCCGCCAGCATGGTGGTGGATTATGTGAAAGTGTACCGGATGATCGAGCAGTAGTGCTTCGTACCTTCTTACATTTTTGTGCACCTCACTTAAACAGTGCAGGTCTGGTTACGTTCATTCCCTGGCCACAACCCTTTTTACTCCTAAAACCCGATCGCTATGATTTTCAGCAAGTGTATTCTTCCTGCCACGCTTGTGTTTTTACTTTTCATTGCGTTGCCGGTTTCAGGCCAGCGCCCTGTGGCCGACTCCATCGGCAAAAAAGTCAGCATCCTGTTGGGCCGTATGACGCTTGATGAGAAGATCGGGCAGCTGAACCAGTACAACGGTTTCTGGAATGTTACCGGTCCTGCTCCCTCCGGCGGAATGGAGAAAATCAAATACGGGCATTTCGAAAAAGGGATGGTGGGTTCGGTAATCAATGTGACGGGATACAGCCAGGTGCGGGCGCTGCAGCAACTCGCGGTCAGCAAAAGCCGGTTGGGCATACCGCTCCTATTTGGCTTCGACGTCATTCATGGCTATAAGACCATCACCCCCATTCCGCTTGCCGAGGCGTCGAGCTGGAACCTCGAACTGATAGAAGCCTCGGCGCGTATGGCTGCGGAAGAGGCTTCCGCGGCAGGCATCAACTGGACCTTCGCGCCCATGGTGGACATCTGCCGCGATCCGCGCTGGGGCAGGGTCATGGAAGGTTCCGGAGAAGATCCCTATCTGGGGGGCCGCATCGGGGCGGCACGGGTCAGGGGTTTCCAGGGCACCGACCTTCGCGCGAAAACCGCCGTGCTGGCCACCGCCAAACATTTTGCCGGCTATGGTTTTTCTGAGGGTGGCCGCGATTACAACACGGTTGATGTGAGCCGCCATACCCTGCACAACATCATCCTTCCCCCTTTCCGGGCGGCGGTTGATGCCGGTGTGGCAACGGTGATGAATTCTTTCAACGTGCTCGACGGCGTACCGGCTACCGGAAACGCCTACCTGCAAAAAACAATACTCAAAGGCAAATGGGGTTTCAGCGGCACCGTGGTGTCCGACTGGGGCTCCTGCGGCGAAATGGTAGCCCACGGTCATGCTGCCGACTTGCGCGATGCAGCGGCGCTTGCCCTGAATGCGGGCTCTGATGTAGATATGGAGTCTTATGCCTATGTCACCCATCTCCGGGAGCTGGTGTCTTCGGGCAGGGTGAAGGTGAAAGACATCGATGCGGCCGTATCGAGGGTGCTGCGGCTGAAATATGCGCTGGGTCTTTTCGACAATCCTTATAAATACTGCGATTCGCTCCGCGAAATTCGTGTATTGAATAGCGTGAGTAACCGCGCTACCGCACTGGGAATGGCCCGTCAATCCATCGTATTGCTCAAAAACGATCGTAAACTGCTTCCCCTCCAACGTGCACAGCGGCGTATCGCCGTCATCGGAGAACTTGCAGCGGACAAGAACAGTCCGCTGGGCAACTGGCGGCTGGCTGCCGAAAACAATTCTGCCGTTTCGGTATGGGAGGGGTTGCAACGTTACGGTGGTGAAATCCGTTTTGAAAGGGGACCGAAGATTTTCAACGACCCCGGAAATTTTGTACAGGAACTGTCCGTCAATCAAACAGATACTTCAGGCTTTGGAGCGGCCCTGGCGCTGGCCGGCAATTCTGAACTGGTTGTTGTGGTCATGGGCGAACACGGCTATCAGTCGGGTGAGGGCAGAAGCCGTGCCGATATCGGCTTGCCCGGCCTTCAGCAGCGTCTGTTGGAACAACTGTATGCGGTGAATCCCTATATCGTGCTGGTGCTCATGAACGGGCGTCCCCTGGCAATCGATTGGGCCGCAGCCCGTCTGCCCGCAATCGTGGAAGCATGGCAGCTGGGTACCGAGTCGGGCAACGCCATTGCTGAAGTGCTGTACGGTGATTACAATCCGTCCGGAAAACTGCCCATGACCTTTCCCGCAAGCGTAGGCCAGATACCATTGTATTACAACCATCTGAACACCGGACGCCCCGGTCCTAAGGCTGAGGTCTTCTGGTCGCACTACACAGACCAAAGCCATACACCGCTCTATCCTTTTGGCTTCGGTCTCAGTTATACCGATTTCGCCTATTCCGATTTTCAGGTATCCGTTGCCGATAGTGTCACTGTCCGGTTCATTGTCCGCAATACCGGTAGTCGCGACGGGGAGGAGGTGGCGCAGCTCTATGTGCGCGATCTCGTGGCCGCGGTGGCACGCCCGGTCAGGGAGCTGAAGGCCTTTCGAAAACTGATGCTCAGGGCCGGAGAAAGCGCCACAGTGGAATTCGTACTGCCTAAACAGGGCCTTGGATATCTTAACGAGCAGGGCGACCCGGTGTTCGAGCCGGGGGAGTTCGATTTCTTCGTAGGGAGTAGTTCAGCTGCGGGGCTGTCACGACGTGTTGCCGTATCACGCTGATGCATTGCCGGGTAAAGACATTTAATCCTTCTCCTCTTCCTGCGGATCGAGCTGTTCTTTCTTCATCTTTATTTTGGGCTTTTCGCTGGTGCCCTTGATGGTTAGGGGAATACCGATGATGCCGAAGGGCGGCAGGCCCAGCCGCATGCGCAGGTCGAGCGGGCCGTTGAAATAGACATATCCTTCGATTCTGGGACGGAATCCGCGGATGCGCATTTTGGTACGCTCGATTTTGATGCGGTTGTTGGCTACCGAAGATTTGATGAGCACGCCCTTGAGCCGCGGGTTGGTCACACTGTCTCTGCCCGTGATACGGCCCACTTCATTGAAGAGTTTCATGCCTTTGACGCTCACATCTTCAAGCCTTACCCATCCGCCGCCACGCAGCGTAGGGTACTCGGGCATCATGCCGGCATCGAGCCTGCCGCCGATGGCATATTGCATCGAAACGGTGCCTTTTGCCTTGGAAGCCGAACTGGCCAGTTCCTGAAACAGCGGAATTTCCTGATAGGCGCGGCTGATGTTGAAGGAGTCGGCTTTCACACGCAGGGCGAAGGATGCTGCTTGCGGATTCAGTGCCTTGTAATTTCCGCTGAGTCCGAACACGGCTCCGGCCACCCGGAAGTATGCCGTGTCCAGCGTCATCATGCTCTCGGCAAGACGGACATTTCCCTTGAAACCCTCCAGCGCCATATTCTTGTAATCTATTTCGCCGAAAGCACTGTTCAATCTGAGGTCCATCATGCCGGGAAGTTGTACCACTTCGGTTGCAGTTGCTTTTGCAGGTGCTGACGATGTGCCCTTTTTTTCATTATAGGCCATGAAGTCGTTAAGGTTCAAAAGCGGTGCGCTCACATCGCCTTCCAGCTGCAGCGCTTCCCGGTTCAACAACCAGCCGAAGTAGCGTGCGGCTGTACCCGACACGCTGAACCGGTTTTTTCGGTAGTTGAGCCGCACCTTGCGAACCGAGGCCATATCGTCGCGGAATTCGAACCGGCCCTCTGCGAGCAGGAAGGGGTCGGGGTAGAGGTTGGTTCGGATCCTCATATCGCTGATGTTCAGATTCCCGTTGTTTGAAAGGCGTTCATACCGCAGCGCCTTGGCATCTGATACGGTGCCCGTGAGGTGAAGATTGCCGCTCATGACGCCGTTGACGGAAATGTCTTCCTCCGGCAGGTAGGCTTTGAGTTTTGCGAAATCGAGCTTACCTTCTGCACGGATGTTGTAGTGCACATTATCGATATTATGCAGGCGTGCCTTTACGAGCAGGGGGTCGTTACCGAGTTTGAATTGCAGGGGCTCCAGACTGATGGCAAGGTCGCGCATCTGTCCGCTTTTGCATTCGGCGCTCCCGTTGAACCTTATTTCGGTCAGTGGCCAGGGAATGTCGGCGGAAGAGAAAGTGCCATTGCTGATTTTGAGCGTGGCGCTGCCCGCGGGCAGACGGTGGCTGGCGGGCTGATAGTTTCCCCGGCAGTTGACCTTGCTGTATAGCGTGCCCGAAGCCTGGTAGGGGTCAACACCCAACGCTTTCCTGAGCATGGCGAGGTTGATACTGCCGTTCATATCGGCGGCAATGAACAAATCGGGTTGTTTTTTCAATTGCAGGGTGGCGCGGCCGCTGTCACTTCCCAGATTCCAGCGAAAGTTGCGTACATCCAGCGTCACGCGGTCGGGGTTGAGCGCAGGCAGCATCAGGGTGGCGTCGAGGGTTACCTGTTCGAGAGCGAAGGGAGCGCCGGCGTGGCGGATGCTGCCGCCGGTGAGCAGCATGCCCACGATGAGGTCGGGCGACTGGCGTGTGGGCGCGCTGTATGTGCCTTTCATATTGATGGTGATTTTGCTTTTGCCCAGTATTTCGGTTTGGGCGGCCCATTTGGTATAGCTGGCCGGCAAAATTGAAAACACATTCTTCAGGTCGGTAGTGCCCGATACCAATCCCAGGTCCATCACATAGCCTTCCTGGATGAAGCGCAGTTCGCCGGAGAAATCAATGGGCAGTTCGTTGATGCTGAGCTTGTTTTTTTTGAACTCGAAGCTGAGCGAGGCGGTGTTGATGCGCGTGACCATTTCGGCATTGAGCCGTTTGTTTTGGAGGTAGCCGGTACTGTCGTATACCACATCGAGGCTGCCTATCTGCAACCGGGTAGTGAGGTCGTACAGCTGGCTGCGTACATCGGCCTCGCCACGATAGTCGAGGTTGCGGGCGGCAATGCGCAGGGGTATGGAACGGTCGTGGTAGAGGATATCGGTGGAAGAAACCACCACTTCCTTGATTTTGAGTTCAGCGTCTTTGCCTTGTTTCTCCTCTTCGGATGAAGGGGTTGTTTTGAGGATGTTGTAATTGGCCCGGCCGTCTGCGTCTACAAGTATGTTTACCGATCCCCTCTCGAGATAGATGCCGTTGATGGTGAGCTTTTTACGGAACAGAGAGAGCAGGTCGATGCCGAAGCTGAGTTCCTTTCCTGCGAAAAGGGTATCGGCGGCGTAGGGCGGTGCCCCGGTGAGGCTGATGTCGTGGATGCTGAGGGTGAGTTGTGGAAAGTGGCTGAACAGAGAAATACGGGTTTTGGAGAAACTGAGCTTTCCGTTGATGTTGCTGTTGGCCCACTGCACCACCTGGCGGGTCATGGCGCCCGGAAACAATACCGGGATGAGTCCGGCAAGGATCACAAGCAGCAGCAAAACGAGAAAGAAGCGCTTCAGCAGTTTGGTCATCAACAGATTTTGAAAGGCAGGGCAAATTTACGCCGCTAAATTGTTAGTGCCGCTCTCTGAATCGCGGACTGCAGGAAAGTTGAATGCTGAATTTTGAATGTGATATGGATCGTTCATCGGTTGATTTCCTCCGCCGTGGTTCGTGGTACACGGACCGAAATCATCTAAATCCTTTAACCTTGCTCATCCTGATTCAGGCAGGAATATGTTTGAAAAGTTTCTGAGGTTTGAGGTTTCAAAGGTCGGCTTCAAAGGCGACTCATTTTTTCATACCTGTTCGTGGGGCACGAGCCAAGGGGCGATAATGTTCTTATTGGTCTTTAATCAGACGAATTGAAAAGCCAAGTGATTTATAATTGCTTCCCTGAGTAAGCGTCGCTGCGTTATAACTGAGATAACGACTTAAGGCGATGGGCGTCGAAGTTTCCGAAGCGCTCCACCATCTTCCATTGTTGCCGATGCTGTAAAATATTCCGTCACTTGAACGGTTGCCACCGGGCAGGCCGGTAAATCCACTGCTGTTTGTGGCTCCGGTATTAGGACTGTTCCAATGAGTATAG
>JBIIDU010000076.1:0-9732 GCA_044238165.1 Ferruginibacter sp.
GGCATTTGTAGCCGATAAGACAGGAACCCTTCGTTATGCGGAAATCTGCCCCACTCCTGGCGATCTTCCTGATTTTGAGGCAATAAGCAAGCTCATTGCTTCGTTAGGATGATATTGAACCGGGTAAAGACCGTCCAAAAGTCTGATTTTCAGTTTTCTGCCTTTGGGGTATAAAATTTTGGCTGTTAATAAAAACCTGGTTACTTTTATAAAACTGAAAAAACTGCTAATCATATCGTCCTTTCTTTTACTGACCGCTTGTGCAGGCGCACAGGTTCGCACTTCTTACATTTCACAGAATCCCCCTGTTGTAAAATACTATCCCAATCCTGCTTCAGTCGCTATCAACTTCGAATTTGCAGGAACCGAAACCCGGGGGATGACGATGCAATTGTATAATTTTATGGGGAAGAAGGTGTATGAGTTCGTGCCTGCCAACTCCCGCTTCTTTGTGATGCTCGACGGATTCACCCGCGGCGTTTACATCTATCAATTGCGCGATAAAACCGGAAAGATTGTGGATTCCGGCAAGTTCCAGGTGGTCCGCTGATAGCCTTTCCTGACTTCCTCTTTTCCTGTTTCTTCTTCCCTATTCAGATTGCTGTGACAAGCAGGTTTTTGACTACGTCCCTGCTGAGCTGGCGGTTATCTTTTCGGTTTATCCGCACAATGAAACTGCTGTCGTATGCTTCAACACTTTCAACCTTGAATTCATCTCCCAGCGATATCCTGCATTTTGTAAGAAAGCGCAAAAAATCGTTGGAGTGGTCGGCTACACCCGTAAACCGTACCACATCACCGGCAATACAGCTGCTCAGTGGCTTATTGGCTGTTTTGGCAAAACGGCCTTTTGCATCGGGGATGAGGTCGCCGTGGGGGTCGGATTGAGGAAAACCCAGGTGCTTGTCGAGGTATTCAATCAGTTTTTCGCTTTCGATATGCTCAAGCTGCTCGGCGATATCATGCACCTGGTCCCATTTGAAGCCCAGCTTTTCAACCAGCCAGACTTCCCAGAGCCGGTGTTTGCGGATGATCAGCAGGGCAATCTGTTTGCCTTTTTCCGAAAGCCTCACGCCCTTTGATTTTTCATAACGGATGAGTTTCTTCGCCGCCATCTTCTTCACAAAGTCGGTGACCGAGGCTGCACTGATGCTCAGTTGTTCTGCAAGCAACGAGGTGGTCACCATGCGGCCATGCTTCTCATGGAGTATATAGATGGCTTTGAGGTAATTCTCTTCGGTGAGGGAGGTCATTCGCTGGTTCTTGAGGAAATAAAGATAGAGAAAAGGCCATAACGGAGGCAATACCGCCTGCCGCAGGTATTCTTATTTTTTCGGATCTGCTGTCACAATTTTGAATTTATTTACACTTACCTGATATAGGCTATTCCGCAAAAACGAATGGAGGATAAAAGAAGCAGATTCATGGCTTTCTATACACCCGTGCACGAACCATTCGAGCGGTTCTGTAAGGCCAGGGCCTGCGCACACTATTCCTTCCGCGATCTGATGCAGGAATCCATAATGGTGGCCTATTCAAAATTCGAGGAGATCCGTGAGCCGGAGAAACTGCTGTATTTCCTGCTTGGAACCGCAACCCGACTGCTTGCCAATCATCGGCGAAAGGCAGCTTTCCGCAACACGGATGTTTTGGTGGAAGAGGAAATTCCCGATAGCCTGGTTTTGTCTTCGCCGGATGCGGAGCGCAAAGCGGATAGTGAACGGCTGTATCGGGCACTGGACCTGCTTCCGCCCGAGCAGCGCGATGCGCTCATTTACTTTGAAATCGTGGGCTGTCCGGTGAAGGAAATCGCAGCCTTCACCAAAAAATCGGAGGCGGCGGTACGGCAGCAGTTGTCGCGGGGCAGGAGCCGGTTGCTTGTGTTGCTGAAGCATTCAAAGGAAGAAATAAACGTCAAACCATGACAGAGGAATCGTTGGACCAGCTTTTCGCTTTCGCCCGCTCGGTACCTGCCGAAACCCGGGTTGAGGATGTCGCGAATTGGATTGATGCGGCAGCGCCGGCTCCTGGGCCATCTTCAACTACCGGTAAAGGGTATCATTTCAAACCTATGCATATGGTTACAGTATCGGTCATGACAGCAACACTGGTTAGCGCGCTGTTGTATTTTTCCGGCATCGGGAATCGGGATGCCGCTCAAAATAGTATCCCTACTCCATCGGAGAAGCAGGTTAATGTTCCTGTCGATACATCGCGGCAAGTGATAGAACCCGACCCGCTTCCTCCTCAGCCCTTCCTACATCCCCGGTTAAGCAGTCAGGTTCCCCGGGCTGATTCCTTTGCCGGGTTACCGACTGCATCGGATTCGCTGGTCGCGCCCGTTCGGGAAGAAGAAAGCCTGTTTTTTTCAGAATCTCCCGTTTACTCCGGTCTGGATACGACGAAACTGCCGGTAGCAACCGGAATGGGTAATGATGCAGGATCCTGGGAGTCTATGAACGACAGTTTACTTGTAGATACTGTTTTCAATGGCGTAAAGGCGTTGGTTTTCAAGGGTCGCGTTAACGAAAAAATTGTTGTACATGGAAGCAACAGGACAAATGTTGCCATGCATTTCAATTATAAGTACAAGGTGAAGGGGATATTTACCAGAAAAAATAATGAGTGTGCGGTCAGTTATGAAAAAAAGGATTCTGTTTTGAACATACAAATTGACAGGAATAATCCGGTGAATATTGGTGTCAGTTATTCAAAAGAAACATCTGGTCTTTCCTTTGAAGTGCCCGAAAACATCGCAGTTCAAATTAAAACAAGTTTCGGTGATATTGATGTCAGCGGATTGAAAAATAATGATTTTGATTTTCAGACATCTTATGGAGATATTAAAGCATCAGTAGTTTCAGGAAACATTAATTTGAAAAGCAGCTATGGAGATATAACGGCAGAACAATTGAATGGCAAAATTGACATCAACACCGGTTATGGGGATGTCGATGGGAAAAATATTACCGTTTCCGAACAACTGAACATCAAATCGGGCTATGGCGATATCGATTTTCAGATCATGAATCCCATTGCAGATTGCGTGCTGGATTTTAAAACAGGTTTTGGAAAAGTGAAAATTAAAAGAACAGATTTTGAATTGGAGGCTGCCAGTAAATTGATTTTCGGTAAGGGTAATATTAAAATCATAGCGAAGTCGGGTTATGGGGATGTGATAATTAGGTAATGAAATTGAAATCTCAATAGTTCTAATTCACTTGTAAGAATGCGTATAATAATTTAATTAAACTAAATATTTTTTGAAAAAAAGCCTGCATTAACTTTTGTAGAATAATTACTATAGTTTACTTTTAGCTCCTAATATCTGATCAACCTTTCCCCAATCAAACGCTCAGGCCAAATTTTTCAAGTGCCTGTTACAATCTTTCAGTAAATACTCTGTTCATATTTTTTTGCATTTTCTATCCGTGTTTTTTAGAAAACTCTTTTTTTTGAACAAACATGTAAACGCCTTTATTTTGCCGACGCCTGTAAAATGCCAATAATGAAAAAAATATCGTTTCTTCTCTTCGCCGTCACGCTGTTCTTTTTGACTAAAGCTTCCATTGCTCAGTCCTCCGGAGGTACCGGACAGGTGTACGTGCAACAACCTTTTTCTTTCAACGGACCTTCCTTCCAAACCTATACGGTGCCGGCTACCGGAATGTATTTGTTAGAAGTGAAAGGTGCACAGGGCGGACCCGCCGGAAGTTTCAACGGCGGTAAAGGGGCCTACATGCGGGGCTATTTTCAATTACAGGCGGGAGATGTGTTGCGCATCGGTGTTGGAGGAATGGGCCGTGTAGGTCTTGGCGCCGGTGTTGACAATCTGAGTGGTGGCGGCGGTGGCGGAGCATCCTCTATCGTTCTTTTACAAGGCACGCAGCAAACTCCTCTTATCGTTGCGGGTGGCGGTGGCGGATCAGGCACCGCAAACGATGGCGTTGGTGCACAAGCGGTCAACGACGGAACCAGTGGAAATGATAATAACGGCAATGCCTACGCTTCCGGAGGGAATAATGGTGGTGGAGGTGCAATAGGCTCAAACAACCGTGATGGTGCCGGAGGCGGCGGATATTATGGAAACGGTGGAACGCATTTCGACAGCGACGGTACTACGTTGTTGTCGCGAGGAGGTAATTCTTACCTGAATGGAAATTCGGGTGGCACGGATGGCACCGGCAACGGTTCCGGCAATGCCGTTGGTGGTTTTGGTGGTTGGGGTGGAGGCGGTCAAGGCGGTCCCGCCGATGGCACCGGATTTACACAAAACGACGGCGGTGGTGGCGGCGGCGGCGGCTGGAGTGGCGGCGGCGGCGGACAAATGAGTGGTAGCAGCGGCGGTGGCGGCGGTGGCGGTTCATATATATCCTCTATGGCAAATTCTCCTGCTTTGCAGCAGGAAGGTGGATACAATTCAGGAGCCGGATCAGCCATGATTTCCGGTCCGTATACTCCCTTTTTTTTCCAGGGTAATTCATTCCGGACGTTTACCGTTTCTACTGATGGTTGGTATATCCTGGATGTTAGCGGTGGTCAGGGCGGTCCTGCCGGCAACTATTCAGGTGGCTACGGTGCACGGATGCGGACCTCTACGTATCTCTCTGCAGGAACCATCTTGAAATTAGCCATTGGTGGAGCAGGTAAGGCCGGACAGAATGATGGCAACAATATCAGTGGTGGAGGAGGCGGTGGTTCTTCTTCCATCGTGAATCAGTCTGCCGGAGATCAACTGCTGATTATGGCAGGCGGCGGCGGTGGTGCAGGATCCAATAACAACGGATCAGCCGCTTTGACGACAACCAATGGTGATTTTGCATGGGGAGGCACGAATGGTGCCGGAGGTGGATTAGGAAATAACTCCAGTTTTTATGGCGGCGCAGGTGGTGCCGGTTATATCACGGATGGAGGCACACATTATGACGGTAATAATGTGCTGCTTTCCTACGGCGGACAGGCCTATCTGAGCGGCAACTTTGGCGGCAATTCGGGACAAAGAGGTGGTGATGGTGGCTGGGGCGGCGGTGGCGAAGGTGGACCGGCAAGTGATGGTCTCATCGTGGATCATGATGGAGGTGGTGCTGGCGGTGGCGGATACAGCGGCGGTGGCGGCGGCCAAAATGAGGGTGACGGCGGTGGTGGCGGTGGTTCTTATATCAGCCCTTCAACGATCACTACTCGACTGGTGCAATTGTCAAGTAATAATCCCGGCGATGGCGTGGTGAGTGTACTTGGACCATTTGCAGATCAGGATAATGATAGTGTGATTGATCCGTTGGATAATAGTCCCGTCGTGTACAACCCTGATCAAGCGGATGGCGACGGTGATGGTGTGGGCGATGTGTCGGATGGTTGTCCGCAAAACAAGTATAAAGTTCAACCGGGTATCTGTGGCTGTTCCACTCCTGAAAGCGACATGAATGCCAACGGGGTGACGGATTGTCTCGAAGGAATTTTCAATTGGAGCGCACCTGAATTCGGTTTCCAGAAATACGTCGTCCCCGCCGACGGACTTTATCTGGTCAAGGCCATGGGAGCGAAAGGTGGTGCTGCCGGGAGTAATCCAGGTAGCAATGGCGCTGTAGTGCAGACCTATCATTATTTCAACGAGGGAGACACCCTGATTGCATCGCCCGGTCAGCGCGGCGGAGACGGTACACGATGTATCAGCGACAACAATTGGAACGGTGGTGGTGGCGGTGGTGCTTCGGGAGTAGTCAGGCAATTGACAGAATCAAATGCGGGTATCCCCTACTCTAATGACTTCAGTAGAGGGCTGAATGGAGCCAGTCTCGCAGGCGCAGCCATTTATACGGGCAGTGCCATACAATTTGCCTCTATCGATTCCGGTGCAATAATCATTCCACCTCTCGGTGACCGGTCTGGAAATATAAATGTCCAATTCACTATTCAGTATGGTTCGGCGGCGGGGGCTGTTAGTTACAGTTACGCACCTGATATAGATAGTCTCGGATCAAATGCAATCGCTCCAAATACTGGCAGCGGTTCCCAATTGAGATTCGTATGGAAACGCGTCGTACTTCCTATTGGAGGTCAGTATATAGAATGTGATCTCTATTTCGGTTCGTTATTATATGATCAATTCGCCATAAATAATGTGGCAAATGGCCCGGGAAGTTGCCTTGTGGAAATATCGATCAATGAAATAGGTAATTTGAATCTTACCTTAAACATAAACGGCACTCCGAACAACTTCACTAAAACAATAAAGGCATTAAGTTGGGCCCAAGCAGACTTTTCTGACTGGAAACAAGCAATTGCGGGAAAAAGCTATGCCGGAAGTTCTACGCTGGAAATTGACAATGTTTACATCAGTTACAACGATAAGACGGTAGAACCGCTACTATTTGCTGCAGCCGGTAGCGGGGGAATGGCCTCAGTCGATACACAATCAGTTGTTGGCCAATCTGGGCAGTGTATCGACTTTCAGAACAGCATTTTTGATTATGGTGGTGGAGGTTTTAGAAATTACCTGTACAATGATAACCGACCACTTGCAAATCCAAACAACCCTGGACAATGCGGATCCGCCGGATTTGGCGGTTGGGGTGGAGGTCGAGAAGGAAGGGGTGCTAATGGCATCCCGTTAACAGACGGAGAAGGTGGTTACGGCGGTGGAATGGGTAGATATGGCGAGAATGATCAAACCATGGCCTCTTACCTGACCGGTAACTATTCCGTGTTACCACAGTTCAGCAACCTAAACCAAGGTGACGGGCGGGTAATCATTACCGGTCCCTTGTTAGATACTGACGGTGACAGTATTCCCGATCTTACAGACAATTGCCTGACCACTGTCAATCCCAACCAGTCTGAAATTGACGGAGATGGCGTAGGGGATGTTTGTGATGCTTGTTCCAATAACCCCGAAAAAAATACATCTCCCGGATGTGGCTGTACTACGCCCGATTGGGATACTGACGGAAACGGCATTACCGATTGCAGCGAGGGTTTATTCACCTTCAAAGGGGAAACCTCTACTGGTTATCCGTATGGATTCCAACACTACGTTGTTCCCACAACAGGCTGGTATCTCATTGAAACCAACGGTGCTCAAGGGGGCGGATCGGGTAGTCGCACAGGAGGATTGGGCGCGAAGATGAAAGCCCATTTCTATTTCACTTCCGGTGATACGCTCATTTTGTCTCCCGGGGCTCAAGGTGGCGATGGTGTGATATTAGCGGGAAACAACAATTTTTCGGGCGGCGGTGGCGGCGGAGCTTCAAGTGTTACGCTGCAGCACAGACAGCAGTTGCTCATCATGGCAGGGGGTGGAGGCGGTGCCGGCGCCAGTAACAACGGAGTTCAAGGAGGAACCTTCACAGATGGATTGTCGGGGAATACGGATAACGGTAATGCAGCAGCTCCTGGTGGTATCAACGGTTCCGGCGGTCAGATAGGATCGCAAAAATTCGGCGGTGCAGGTGGTGGAGGTTATTCCGGTAACGGAGGATCTCATTTTGACAATGTGGGAGAGTTGCTTTCAACGGGCGGAGTAGCCTATTTGAACAGCAATTATGGCGGTAATTCAGGCAAAAATGGTGGCAATGGTGGCTGGGGTGGTGGAGGAGAGGGTGGTCTTACTAATCCTGGTAAAGATGGCGGCGGCGGCGGCGGTGGCGGCTACAGCGGTGGTGGTGGTGGTGACGAGAACGGCGGCGGCGGCGGCGGTGGTTCGTATGTGAACCCAACGGGCAACTCCAACGGTTTGGTTCAGATTGCCGGAGGGCATGCAGGACGCGGCACCATCCGAATTAGTGGACCGGTTATCGATACGGACAACGATGCATGGTTTGACCAGTATGACAATTGTCCTTTGGTGTTCAATCCCACCCAGGCAGATACCGATGGCGACGGTACAGCGGATGCCTGTGATGCCTGTCCTTCAAATCCGTTTTTATCACTTGACACCCTATGCGGTTGTGCTATTATCAGAGATACAGTTGGGATCCAAGTGAAATCCAGCTCTGACCCAACCCCTGTTTCAGGTTGCTATACCTGGTCATACAATGGAACAACCTATTGTAAAGATACATCAGTAGTCATCTATGACACCACTTCTTGCATGATGCGTGCCTTGAATGTTTATACTTGGTGGTACGGTAGTAGCAGACCGCCATTGAAGAGTTGTAACGAGCGATTGGTGATAGATACCACGGTGGTGATATACAACACGCACACCTGGCCGGTAAGCGGTCATACATTTTCGAAATCCGGCACCTATCGAATTATTATCAATTGCGATAGCATTGTGCTTCGTCTTATTGACGGTTCGCCTTTGGCCGCAATATTTGCATATCCCAATCCTACGGGCGGGAAACTTACCGTTCAGCTGCCGGCAACCGATAAGGCAGCCAAGTTGGAAGTGTATTCAAACGTTGGGCAATTGCTTCAAATACTGACAGTATCGGCCCTAACGCAAACTGTGCCGGTAGACCTCACCAACAGGGCTAGGGGACTGTACCTGCTCCGATATGTTTCGGAAAAGCGCGAGGAAATTTTGAAAGTGGTTGTGGAGTAGGCTGCGAGACCAACTGAAAGGTGAGTGAAAAAAAGTGATGTATATTTTCTATCGAAAGCATACTTCAGTTCAAGTTTTTAATGCAACAAATTAACTAAGTTAATTTGTTGTTATGAGAAATTATCAAAGATTGACCATTGATGAAAGAGAACAGATTACAGGTTTTCTTTCACAAGGTAAAAGCCTAAGGCACATAGCTCTTTGTTTAAACCGGAATGTCAGCACAATCAGCAGAGAACTTATGCATTTCCGAAAAAACGGCACAGCTTATAAGGCTTGGTTTGCGCAGGGTTGCTCGGATTACCTTTCAACTAAAAGGAATGTTGGTTCTAGAATTGCCAATAACCCCGAACTGCATAGCTTTATTGTTGAAAAATTAAAGCTGCGATGGTCTCCTGTACAAATCAGTCAAGAGCTTCGTAGCAAATATCCAAGCAATAAGCAAATGCAAGCCAGTCACGAAACAATTTATACCTACCTCTACATGTTGCCCAAGGGAGAGTTGAAAAAGGAACTCATTGGGTATCTGAGACAGAAGAAAAAGCTTCGTAAGAACCGTAAGCAATCAAATGACTCAAGGGGCAGAATCCCTGATATGATCAGTATCCACGAACGACCTAAAGAGGTGGAAGACAGAATCATACCTGGACATTGGGAAGGTGATTTGATTATGGGAAAAGACCACAAGAGTGCACTTGGCACTATGGTGGAACGAACCACAAGAACCCTCATTCTGGTACCCTTGAAAACTAAAGATGCGAAATCGGTCAGAAAATCATTTGCCAAAGAACTAAAAACATTGCCCAGCCAGATGAAAAGATCAATGACTTATGACCGAGGCAAAGAAATGACTGAGCATAAACTCTTTACCAAGGAAACCAAAATGCAAGTATTTTTTTGCGACCCACATAGCCCATGGCAAAGAGGAACAAATGAAAACACGAACATGTTGATCAGAGACTTCTTTCCTAAGCAAACTGATTTTAGTAAGTTTACAAGGAAAGAAATCAAATATGTTCAAAAGCTTTTGAATGAGAGGCCAAGAAAAACGCTTGGCTTCAAAACTCCGAAGGAAAAATTCAATGAACTATTGTTGCGTTAAAAACTTGAATCTGCCAAACATAAAACTTTTATCATCAGATGATGAAAATAACCATAATGAAGGTTCGGCTCAAAAGGGTAAATCT
>JBIIDU010000315.1:0-2660 GCA_044238165.1 Ferruginibacter sp.
TAAATATTAAGTGCAGAAAAGAAAAAGTTTCCTGAGACCCTGATTGACCGTAAGATTCTATTCCAGAAAAATTATTTTCCGATCAATCCAGCAAAATGACCCACCGTGCGCACCAATTGAGACACATAGCTCATTTCATTGTCGTACCAGCTCACGGTTTTCACCAGTTGATGGTCGCCCACGGTCAGTACCTTGGTTTGCGTAGCATCGAAAAGCGAGCCGTATGTGGTTCCGATGATGTCGGTGCTTACAATTTCATCTTCCGTATAACCAAAACTCTCGTTGCTGGCTGCCTTCATGGCGCTGTTGATTTCGGCAACAGTCACTTTCTTTGACAAAACCGATGTCAATTCGGTGAGCGAACCTGTGATGGTGGGCACGCGCTGGGCACTGCCATCGAGTTTTCCGTTCAGGTCAGGAAGCACGAGGCCAATGGCTTTTGCGGCTCCGGTGCTGTTGGGCACAATGTTGGCCGCGGCAGCCCGTGCACGACGCAAATCACCTTTTGCATGGGGAGCGTCGAGCGTGTTCTGGTCGTTGGTATAGGCATGGATGGTGGTCATGATGCCCTGAACAATGTCGAAACTGTCGTTCAGCACTTTGGCCATTGGCGCCAGGCAGTTGGTGGTGCAACTGGCACAGCTGATGATGGTTTCCGAACCGTCGAGAATATGGTGGTTCACATTGAACACCACGGTTTTCAGGTCGCCCGTAGCAGGGGCCGAAATCACCACACGCTTTGCACCGGCGGTCAGATGGGCCTCGGCCTTGGCCTTGTCGGTGAAAAATCCTGTGCTTTCGATCACCACATCCACATCGTGGGAGCCCCAGGGAATTTGTGCCGGATCTTTCTGAGCATAGATCTTCACTTCATGGCCGTCTACCACAATGGAGTTTTCGGTTGCCTTGACATCCTGGTTGAACCGGCCCTGGGCGCTGTCGTATTTCAGCAGGTGAGCCAGTACCTGAGGACTGGTGAGGTCGTTGATGGCGACCACATCGATGCCCTTCATGTTATAAATCTGCCGGTAAACCAGCCTTCCGATTCTTCCAAAACCATTGATGGCGACTTTGATTGTACGCATGATGAAAAGTGGATTGTGTTATTAAAAATATGTCGGCGCAAAGGTAATGCCTTAGGTATGAAATAAATTAGCCGGATAAGACTGATTTTTCATGATTTGAAGATGATCAGGAGCGCTTACCGGGTGGTGATTTGCTCCACTGTAAGGGAATATCCCGTTGCGGAAATCTGGTGCGGAAAAACCAACCCGGATCCATGGGGGCGGTAGTCGGAAAAATCAGTAGTCCGTTCAGTCCATATTCCGTCACTTTCAACCCGCTTCACCGATCGTATCTGCTGCAGACTGTCGCAACGGAGATAATGGAAAGAAAGACCTCCGGAAGGATTGACTGAACTGATTTTGTAGCATGCGGTTCCCTCCAACACCTCACGGCCGAGGTATTTGAGCGTGGCATTCTTGCGCCGGAATAAAAAGAAGGTTCCGAACAAATCCACCGAGTCGACTGCAAAGGGTAACTCTCCGGGAGAGAGCGGGTGTCTGTTTGTTGTATCGCCCGTTCGGATCTGCTTTTCGCTTTTCCCGGAGCCAAGCAAGAGGGTAGCCGATCCCGTTTCCGGAAAATCCACATCAACGCGCATAGAAACACCACGTTGGCACTCCGACCTAAATGTTCCCGTAAGTTGAGGTAGCCGCATTGTGCCGGAAAGCGTAAGAAAATGAAGGTCGTTTACTCTTGCAGCACCGCCAACAGCCTCCAGATGCAAGTTGATGAGGCGGCCGATGGTCATACCCCGGCTGAACTGTACTACTACAAGCAGCAGGATGAGCAAACTGAAAAGAATGAGATTGCTCATGGTGCCGGGTTGATTGTTGCTTATGAAAACAGCCGCTTATCTGTACGATTCTGTTTCGGCCGAAATTATTCGGGCTTGTACATTTCCTGCTTGATGGGCTTGTTGATTTCAATTTTGTCGAAAGTGGTTCCGCCGCCTGCAGGCCCTTCACCGCCGGGGACATACATTTCCATATTATGCGGGAAGAGGATTCCATCCACCGGCTTATAGTCGTTGTACAGCATGAACCGCTCACGGCCGCCACGTTCCCGGTCAGTCCGGGGTGGGGCGCCACCGTTGTTTCCACCCTGCTCTCCTCCTCCACCGCCACCACGTCTGCCGCCTCCGCCCATAAATCCGCCACGGGCTGTGGACTGAACGAGCAGATAACTGGCATCATCAATCCAGTAGGTCATATCTCGGCCGGACGTATTGGTCAATTTCAGTTTGAAGCAGGATTTTCCATTCGCGGAATCCTTGCCCAGCAGTTCCACCGTATTCCCCTTTTCGGCATAATTGACAAGCGGACCAAAGATATCCAGTTCGGACTGCATGCCGGGCAATGCTTCGGCGGGCATCTGTGTGGGTTGCTGCGCGCGCATGGGAATGAAGTTCCAGGCCTCCTTTTCAGTGACGAGCATGAATCCGGTGGCACCGGCCATATCGAATTCCCTCCTGCTGAGCTTGCCCTGCTCCTTGATAACCCGGACAGTCATTTCGTTGCCCATCATCTCCTGGCTTCCCTCCATGTAAAGGGTCTTTACTGACTTCAACTTGTCCAGGCCACCCAGCGCCGATTCAT
>JBIIDU010000316.1:0-2657 GCA_044238165.1 Ferruginibacter sp.
AGCGACACTGAAAAAAACCAGGCCAAGCAACACATAGCGGATGTTGCGGCTCACCGAAAGTACCGTTCTACCAAGAAAAAGATTGATGCCCGCCACGAAAAAAAAACTGGGTATCAGAAAAGCCGCAACACCAAAACCCTTGTACATGAAAAGATGGGACAAATACGCGCCCAGGCTTCCCAGTTGGTTATTGAATTCGATATCCGAACCCCAGATGAGTTTTCCGCCTGCGCTGATCACTTTGTCCTGATCCTGATACCAGGTAAAAAGATAAGAAATGAAAGAGACCAGCAACATGAAGCCAATCAGCAACAGCAACGCACCGGAGATTTTATGGGTGCGTTCATCCCGCATCAGTTCCTTGACCGGAACCGACTGCTCCTTTTCGGACTTAAGGGCATTTTTCTTATTAGTAGCGGATTTGGATGTCTTCGCTCGGGCCATTGAAACAAAGTTAAATAAAAGCGAATAGCGGCTATCCTGAGACCTCCGCGAATTCAGTTAAAATCAGCAGTTATTCATTACAATTACTCCACTGTGGATAAAATTCAGGTACTGGAGTTCTATTGATTCAAATTTCGTTCCGAAAAATACCTTTTGACAATTCCTTACTGACCCGGCAATGGATCCGGTAGGGCTCACCGCATCAGTTGTCCGAATTGAAGGATATCTTAAGAAGCGCAGGCACCAGCAGCAGCCAGCCGGTAATCAGGCAAAGTCCGCCAATCGGGGTTATCGCCCCTATCCAGCGCAGGGAATGCAGCTCCCTGTATTTGACGTACGTGAGCAGATAGAGTGATCCGGAGAAAAGGAATATCCCTGCAATAAAAAAAGTCCGGGCTATTCGTGCGTATTTGTCGGCCGTGCGCTGGAAAAGGATGAACGTCAGCAGCAGTGCGAATACATGATAGAACTGGTATCGGACTGCCGTTTCAAACACAACAAGCGTGTCGGGGGTAACCTTGTCCCGCAGTCCGTGAGCTGCAAATGCCCCAAGCGCCACAGAAACTGCGCCCAGGATGGCTGTGAAGGCTCCTGCATGTCTGCTCATACTAACGGGGCTTTATTTTGAAGGCGAACGTATCGTTGGCCAGTTCCGATGCAGGCAGTACAAGCTGCGCACCGCGGTAAAAGGGTTCCCGCTCGGCAAGTTTCTTCTCGATGAAAAAAAGAAGCTCAGCAGGATTGAACCTGCTGATGAGGGGGCGCTGCTGCTGGCCATTCATCAGCCGCCGCAACAAATCGGAAGGGGGCGAAGTGATGTATACAGTGATTCCGTGATCATTCATCCAGCGCATATTGTCATGAAAACAGGGAGTTCCCCCACCGCAGGAAATCACTGTGTTTGTTAGGGTTGCCAGGCTGCGCAATTTAGCGGCTTCGACTTCCCTGAAATAAGTTTCACCCTTCGATTCAATCAATTGGCTCACAGGCTTCAATTCCTGTTGCTCTATGGCCTCGTCCAGATCGATAAAAGCCAGATGGTTTTCGGCAGCCCAGATCCTCCCCCAGTGGGATTTTCCGCAGCCCATGAAACCGTTCAGAAAAAAAAGCATAATCCGGTGGTTTGAGGTCAGGCTAAAGTAGTGAAAAAAAAGCACCTGAGGCCGGCTGCATTCCTTCGTGAAAACCGGAGCCGGGAATGAATCGAAACGGAATAAACTCAGTTTTTCTTTCTGAAATCACCACGCTTCCATGCCTGAATGAATTCGGCCCAGGCAAGCGGATTGAAAATCTGCATGGGAGCAAGCTGCCCGCTGTAATAACTTTTGGCAACCTGTTGCTGCATGTAATAGCGGCTGGCTTCGCGTCCGTCGCGGGGCAGGGTGGCCATCATGAAGCGGCGCATGCTTTCACTGTTGTTTTTACGTGCGATCTCCAACTGGTCGTCGGGAATATTCGTGCTGAGAAAATCGCGCTCGAACTGCTCGCGTGTGGGACGCGAACGGATGATGGTGGCAGCGAGGTAAACCGTATCAGTTACCATCAGCTGTATGAGGCTGTACTGGTTGCCCTCAATATTTCCGGGAATCTTTACCTGTTTTGGCTTGAAGCCCACCGAGGTGAACTCAATGACATCGCCTTTGAGTACCGCAATGCTGAAAACACCCTGCGCATTGGTCACAGTGCCCCGGTTCTGGCCTTTCACCAAAATACTTACAGAAGGAAGCCCCTGCAGGCTGTCGGCCGTCATCACCACCCCGTAAAGCTGCACTACCGAATCGGCAGACACCACGAACTGCGCCGAAACAGCAGATATCAGCAGAAAAGAGATGGTGGTAAGATAGAGTTTCCTCATGGTGCAGCGATATCAGTCACAGTTGAAAAAAATAAAGTCGTGAATCTGTATCCGGATCCGCAAAAGTACCATGAATTGCCGGAATATGGATTTCCGGAAACGCTGGTCCTGGTACAGCTATTTGCAAAGCATTCAAACGGCAGGAGGGATTGGCATCCGGCAATATGTTTTTCCGCATAACCGCAAAGTAAGTGGCTGAGTGGTTAATTTTGCACGTACAGTTTTTTTTAACAAAGAATTTGAGCATGACCCAGCAAGAAGTTTTGAATGCATTAAGCCAGGTACAGGAGCCGGATCTGGGTAAGGACCTGGTGACCCTCAACATGATCAGGGACCTGACCATCGAAGGCAAGCGGGT
>JBIIDU010000317.1:0-2655 GCA_044238165.1 Ferruginibacter sp.
GGGAATGATGCCATCCAGAGCGCCGAACCGGTTGCTTTCCCGCAAAGCTTCTCCGAGTTGCCGCCCCAGGAATTCACCCATCGCCCGGTCGCCCTTGTATTTGAGTCGGTGAACCAGCCGCTGGATAACGGAATCTTTCGCGAAGAAATAAGCGCTGTGTGCAGCTGACAGGGGCAGGCGGCCATAAAATATTTTTTCCACCGGATTGCCGGGCAGACCGGCGAAACCGGTTTCCGGCAATTCCAGGAAACAACGCGGGCAAACCGGAATACTTTTTTGTATCAGGTCGCTGCCGCATCCTCCGCAGCAGTGCGGATAGAAGAGATGGACCAGTTCTTCGAATCTCTCGCGGATCAACGGAAGCAGTGCCGGCTGTGTCATCCGAATCAGGTAAAGGGGTGAGCTAAAAAAGATATTTATAGAGTTCTTCAACTTTTCCGAGCGGCACTACTTCAATCTGTGTTTTCTGACCGGCGATGCCCCGGCTATTGTAGCGGCTCACAAAAATTTTGGCAAAACCCAGTTTTTCCGCTTCGGCAATCCGCTGTTCAATGCGGTTTACGGCCCTGATTTCTCCGCTTAGCCCCACCTCTCCTGCAAAACAAAATTGCTGGTTGACAGGCATATCTTCATAGCTGCTCAATAGGGCGCACACGATGGCCAGGTCGATCGAGGGATCTTCCACTTTCATGCCGCCGGCAATATTGACAAACACATCTTTGACGCCGAAATGGAAGCCGCCCCTTTTTTCCAGCACGGCGAGCAGGAGTTGCAAACGCCGCAGGTCGAATCCCGTAACGGTACGCTGGGGTGTTCCGTACACGCTCTGTGTCACCAGGGCCTGGCCTTCCATCAGCAGGGGCCGCATGCCCTCGATGGTGGCGGCAATGGCAATACCGCTCAGGGCTTCTTCCTTCTGTGAGATCAATATCTCCGAGGGGTTGCTTACCGCCCGCATACCGTTCCCCTTCATTTCATAAATACCCAGTTCGGCGGTGGAGCCGAAACGGTTTTTCAGCGTGCGTAAAATGCGGTAGGCATAATGCCGGTCTCCTTCAAACTGCAGCACGGTATCTACCATGTGCTCGAGTATTTTCGGTCCCGCGATGCTGCCGTCCTTGGTGATATGGCCAATCAGAATGACGGGCGTGCCCGTTTCCTTGGCAAAGCGCTGGAACTCGGAGGCACATTCCCGGATCTGGCTCACCGTGCCTGCTGCACTTTCAATGAAGGCCGATTGCAGGGTTTGAATGGAATCGACAATGACCAGTTGCGGCCTGATTTTTTTTATTTCCTGGAAAATAGCCTGGGTGCCTGTTTCGGTAAGCAGAAAAAAATTGTCGTGCCTGAGCCCGAGCCGGTTTGCGCGCATCTTCACCTGTTGCTCGCTTTCCTCGCCGCTGATGTAGAGGACGGTGATTGCGTTGAGCTGCAGCCCGATTTGCAGGAACAAGGTCGACTTGCCGATACCCGGTTCACCGGCAACCAGCGTGATGCTGCCCAGTACGATACCACCACCGAGCACACGATTGATTTCTTCATCGGCGGCGGTAATTCTTTTTTCTTCGGCGCTGTTCACCGCATGCAAGGGAACGGCTTTACGGGTAGTGCCTCCAGTGAAATCCATCCAGTTCTCTTTACCCTTCTTATCCGCATTTTTCTGGATCGCTTCTTCCACGAAACTGTTCCACGTGTTGCAACCCGGACATTTTCCCAGCCATTTGGCGCTCTCATAACCACAGCTCTGACAAAAAAAAGCGGATTTGATTTTACTCATCGTGTAAAAGTAAAACTCACCAATGAATTAATTCGGGGAGAAAAACCCATGAAGGAGAAGAAAAAATCGGATGAAGCATCCTACAACCCTTGCACTGATCGAAAAATCATGATTCTATCCATTTTGAAATTTGATTGGATCATGATTGCCGGCAAAAATGCGGACAACAAAATTGTGCAAAGAAAATTTTCAAGCGGCGGAAGCAAATTGAAAAGTAAAAGGGTCGGCATTTCTGCCAACCCTTTGTACTTACTAACCCATTAAATTCTAGTGCTAAATTACTAATTGCCCGCACAAAAAAAAATAAAATTTTGCCCTTACGCCGGTACCCGCCCTTCGGTACAGTTAGTTTACCTGCGCTAAAAAATGATGACAATTAAATGATTATCAATGTTTTGTGATTTCAATTATTTATCATGTTCTCTTCGGGGCATACACGAAAAATAGTAGTGCCCGGCAGAAATAATATAGTTTATTGTATAAACTACTTTTTAATTGAAATATGTTTGTATAGCTTTATTCCTTTAAAAAAAGCCTGTGTACCAACCGCTGGATCCCCTGCTTCAAAACCAGTTGCGGCTCGCTTTGATGAGCCTGCTTTCGGTAGAAACTCCGCTTCCCTTCAGCGGGCTGAAAGAGAAAACGGCTGCCACTGCCGGCAACCTGAGCATACAAATTGCAAAACTGAAAGCTGCCGGCTATATCGACGTGAACAAGCAGTTCCTCAACAACTATCCCCAAACCCTCGTCTGTATCACCGAAAAAGGGAAAACTGCGTTCCGGAATTATGCAACATCCATGCTAGGTTACCTGTATCCCGGTGCCCAAAATCCCGAATAAAAAAAGCCCCCCGGAAGGAAGGCTTTGATTGTGCTTGG
>JBIIDU010000318.1:0-2642 GCA_044238165.1 Ferruginibacter sp.
GTTTGGCTACAACAATTGATCCGAATAAAAGGTTTGCGTCCTGTACTTTTTTCCTCTGATTAAATTGGATGACTAGCCCTACCTTCGGAAAAATCTATTTTATGCGACTGAATGTTTTAGTATTGTTTCTGTTCCCAATCTTCTTGGGCAGTTGCGGATCGGGTCCAAAAAGTCCGGAACAAACTGCAACCGATGATGCGGGCAAGACGGTTTTGTATTTCAATGGCGACATCATCACCATGGAAGGAGACTCTGCAAACTATGTTGAGGCCCTTCTGGTGAAAAACGGGGTAATCCGGTTCGCCGGCAGCAGGGTGGAGGCCGAAAAACAGGCTGGGGGATCCCCGCGTCTTGTCGACCTCAAGGGTAAGACCTTGCTTCCCGGTTTTATCGACGGGCACAGCCACATCACCAAATATGCCGATGGCCTGTTTCAGGCTGATTTCAATCCGCCTCCGATTGGAAAGGTGAACAATATCCCCGACATCATTACCGCATTGCAGGAACTGAAGAAGAAACTCAAAGCGAGCGATACCGACTGGCTTGCCGGAAATGGCTATGATCAGGAAATGCTGGCCGAAAAAAGACATCCAACCGCTGCCGATCTTGATGCGGCATTTCCAACCAATCCGGTGGTGTTGGGTCATGCTTCCGGACATATGCTGGTGGCCAACAGTGCCGCCCTACGCAAAGCGGGTATTACCGCCCAAACACCCGACCCTCACGGAGGAACAATCATCCGAATCAAAGGCGGCAAAGAGCCTGAGGGGCTGGTGCAGGAAATGGCACAAACTGTTTTCTTCCCTTTTCTTCTCAAACCCATGCCGATGGATGTGGAAATGAAGAAGATCCGCGATGCGCAGGCCTATTATGCATCCTGCGGAGTTACCACAGGAGCCGAGCACCTTGCACTACCCGAGAAAATGGCGTTGTTGGACTCAGCCGCCAACCGGGGCGACCTGTTCATCGACCTCACGGTACTTCCTGCATTCATTCATGCAAAGGAGTATGTGGGAACCGGAAAAATCAAGTGGGCGGAGTATCGCAACCACCTCAAATATGCCGGACTGAAAATGGCGGTGGATGGTTCTCCGCAAGGCAAGACGGCGTTTTTAAGCAAGCCTTATCATACGCCGGTTCCCGGTTGCAGCCACGACTGCAAGGGCTTTCCCAACCTCGCCCAGGATCAGTTGAATGAACTGGTACTGCTCTGTTACCGGAATAACGTACAGTTGTTTTCGCACTGCAACGGCGACGCCTCTATCGATATGATGATCAAAGGACATGAGCAGGCGGTCAAAATACTCGGTGACAGTACCACCGACCGGAGGACGGTTATCATCCATTCGCAAATCATGCGCCCCGACCAATTATCGGCCTACAGGCGTTACAGGATGTTTCCCTCTTTTTTCACCAACCACGCCTATTACTGGGGCGACGCCCATGTGGCCAATCTGGGCATGGAGCGCGCCGGCTTTATAAGCCCGATGCGTTCGGCCATGAACATGGGCATCCGTTGTTCCAACCATACCGACTGCACGGTGACTCCTATGGACCAGCTTTTTCTGATGTGGACAGCAGTGAACCGGCTGTCCCGTTCGGGCGTGCTGATTGGCGGGGATGAGCGTATTTCTCCCTACCAGGCCTTGCGCAGTTTGACCATCGATGCGGCTTACGAGTATTTCGAAGAACAGAAAAAGGGGAGTCTCGCTACCGGGAAGTTGGCCGATTTGGTCATTCTGGATAAGAATCCGCTAAAGGCTGATGTGATGAAAATCAAAGACATAAAGGTTCTGGAAACGATCAAGGAGGGAAAAAGCATCTATTCCCGTAAGGATTGAACTGACGAAAACCGCTTATTTTTACAGCGCAAAACCTATGTCATTCACAACCCGGCTTTTTGACCGGGTGCTCTAAAAAATTATCAAAATGAAAACAATCGCTTTGTTCTCTGTTCTGGGATGTATCCTTCTTGCTGCCTGCAATACGCCTAAAAAAGCAGCATCAGCCACGGGTGAGGCGGCACTTGCCGGCAACTGGGAACTCGACTTCATTTCCGGACCCCGGATTACCTTCGATGGTCTGTATCCCAACCGCAAGCCCACGATCTCCTTCGACATTGCTGCGAAAAGAGTGAGCGGCAATACCAGTTGCAACAGTTACAACGGACCCTACACCATCGACGGGAACAATATCAGTTTCACCCAACCCATGGGCGTTACCAAAATGATGTGCGAAGACATCCAGGGCGAAGCCACATTCCTTGAAACCCTCAAAAAGATCAACCGGTTCGATGTGGTGGACGGCAAAACGCTCAACATGATCATGGGCGATATCGCCATGATGCGTTTTGTCAGGAAGTAGTCCCTTATACTTTGAGCCGATTCCATTTCAAGTGAGATTTTTCTTTCAGGAAAATCATCTCGTACGCTTGTTCTATATAATAGTCCCATGCATAAAATTGTAAGTTTTTGTAGCGCGGCACTACTTTTTTTGTGCTTGTCTTCCTGCAACAATACATCTTCTGTCAAAGGAACGACTGTCGACAGTTCTTTGCTTGCCGGACCACAGCCCGCCTATCTGTATTACAACGGTAAGATTCTTGCCAGGGCGGGTGATACCCTTCCCTGTGCCGAGGCGCT
>JBIIDU010000078.1:0-9540 GCA_044238165.1 Ferruginibacter sp.
TGATATTCTCGGCTTCGTTCTTGGTGATGAGCACCACGGGAAGGCTGGTGTTGATTTCCTTGATCTGCCGCACGGTTTCCAGCCCGGTGATGCCGGGCATGCTTTCGTCGAGCAGTACCACATCCACAATATTGTTTTTGATGTATTCCACCGCGTCGAATCCATTGGTTTTGGTGGACACTTCATAGCCCTTGTTTTCGAGAAACATGACCTGCGAGGTCAGCCTGTCGATTTCATCGTCTACCCATAATATTTTCGCGATACCCATGCTGTGCGGTTTAGTCGGTAAGTTAGGCCTTTCATGGTGAATGCCTGCTGATTCCTGCTGAAGCCCTGAAAAGACAGGGCTTCAGCAAAGCTAATTTTTTACTTTGTCTGAATCTTCGATTCGCTTACTTTGTAAAACTTTTAACAGGGGGCGGTACGGAGCCACCGGTTCCAAAAAATGCAACCAGGCCACATGCGCTTTCGGAAAATCATCAACGATCCGGTACACGGATTCATCACTATCGATGATGAGCTAATCTTCAGCATCATCGCCCATCCCTATTACCAGCGTCTCCGGCGTATCCACCAGATGGCTATGGCCCATCTGGTATATCCCGGTGCTGTGCATACCCGCCTGCATCATTCACTGGGGGCCTACCACCTGATGGGCAATGCCCTGTATGAGCTCCGCAGCAAGGGCTTCGACATCTCACCCGAAGAGGAACAGGGCGCCAAAATCGCCATCCTGCTGCACGATGTGGGACACGGGCCCTTCAGTCATGCCCTCGAGCAGGTGCTCGTTGAAGACATGCACCACGAGCGCATTTCCCTGCTGATCATGGAGGAGCTGAACCGTTTTTTCGGCGGAAAGCTGCGCACTGCGCTGGATATCTTCAACAACCGTCATCCCAAAAAATTCCTGCACCAGCTTATTTCGGGGCAGCTTGATGTGGACCGTATGGACTACCTCAGCCGCGACAGTTTTTTTTCGGGCGTGGTGGAAGGCATGATCGGGTACGACCGCATCATCAAGATGCTCACGGTGCATGAGGGCGAGCTGATGGTGGAGGAGAAGGGCATCTATTCCATTGAAAAATTCCTGGTATCGCGCCGGCTCATGTACTGGCAGGTGTATATGCACAAGACGGTACTTTGCGCCGAACAGATGCTGCGGCGGATCCTGCAGCGCGCAAGGCTGGTGGATGCGCCTACAAGCACCCTGCTGCAACCCTTCATCCGTGGCGACCGGAAATCCGGCTTCTCGCTGGAGGAGTTCTGTTTGCTCGACGATAATGATGTGCTTACCGCCATCAAGGAGTGGAGCCTGCATGCCGATCCGGTGCTGCGGTTGTTGTGCAACGGCATCATCCACAGGCAATTGCTCAAAGTGAAGTTTTTGCCGGAGCCTGCCGATGCAGGCTTTGTGGAGGAACGGATGCAATTCACCATGTCGGACCTCGGTATCAGCCATGCGGATGCCTCTTGGCTGGTGTTTTCGGGAGAAGCCGCCAATGATATGTACCGTGTAGGCGATGAACGCATCCATATCTTGTTCAAGGATGGTTCGGTGAAAGATATCTCGGCCGTTGATGGTGCCCTGATCCACGAGGGGCTCAATCTCCGGGTAAAAAAACATTATATTTGTTACTGGCGCGGAAATCCCTGAACAAAGGGGTGGAAGCCCTCTTTAAAAACCGAAAATGCAATTTACCGCTGCACAGATTGCCGCTCTTGCCGGCGGCCGCGTTGAGGGCGACGGAGGTGCCGCCGTTTCTTCGTTTGGAAAAATCGAAGAGGCGCTTTCCGGTCAACTGGCATTTCTTTCAAATCCGAAATACGAGACCCATCTCTATACCACCGGTGCCTCAGTAATCATTGTCAACGAAAGTCTGGTATTGAAATCGCCGGTGAAGGCTACGCTGATCCGTGTAAAAGATGCTTATGCCGCTTTCGCCACCCTGCTGGGACATTATGAGGCGATGCAGAAAAGCCGGCTCACCGGAATCGAGCAGCCTTCTTATTTGCACGAAACCGCTGCAATCGGTGCCGATGTATATGTAGGCGCATTCACTTCGGTGGGCGCCGGCTCCAAGATCGGCCGGGGTACCAAACTTTATCCGCAGGTGTTCATCGGCGACGAGGTGCAAATCGGCGAGAACTGCGTGTTGCATCCCGGAGTCAAGATCTACCATCGCTGTGTGATCGGAAACAGGGCCATCATCCATGCCGGTACGGTAATCGGCAGCGACGGATTCGGCTTTGCACCGCAGGCCGACGGCACCTTCCGCAAAATACCCCAGATGGGCAATGTGGTTGTGGAAGATGATGTGGAGATCGGTGCCAACTGCACCATTGACCGGGCAACTATCGGAAGCACACTGATTCGTTCGGGAGCCAAGCTCGACAATCTCTTGCAGATCGCGCACAATGTGGACGTCGGCAACCATACCGTTATTGCCGCACAAACCGGCATCAGCGGCAGTACCAAGCTCGGCAAACATGTGATGATCGGCGGGCAGGTGGGTATCGTCGGGCATATCAGCATCGCCGACGGCAGCAAGATCAATGCCCAGAGCGGCGTGAGCAAATCCATCACCAAACCCAATACGGCGGTAACCGGTTCACCGGCCTATGATTTCACTTCGGCCCTGCGCAGCCAGGCAGTTGCCCGGAAATTGCCCGAAATGGAAAAGCGCCTGCAGGAGCTGGAGCGCCTTGTGCAGCAGCTACGTGATGAAAGTGGTAAATGAATGAATTGCTGATTCCTTGATTCCTCCTCAGCCCGGCATACGGCTGATGTATTTTTCCATCTGTTTGATCTGGTCGGCAATCTGCGGAGTGGTGGGCTTCAGCGCCTTTGCTTTCCGGAAGAACTCTTTTCCCGCCTTGAATTCCCTTTTGTTGATCATGATGGAAGAGAGCTGCAGGAATGCGGCCGCTTCGTTCTCCTTGTCGGGCAGTCCGGCCCGGATGGCGCCGCGGATATAGCTTTCTCCTTGTTTCATATCGCCTTTCTGGATGGCCAGCATGCCCAGCTGCAGTTTGTTGGCGCCTTCGGCCTGTTTGAGCTGGCTGCCGAGCACGCCGGTGCCGTCGCCCATCAGTTGCTGGCTTTTCTTGAGGTTCATTTCGGCGGATGTGAAGTTCTGGTCGGCCATGTCGAGGTTGCCCTTGATGGTGTAGTACACCGAGCGGATGGGTTTGATGAGCAGTCCGGGAAAGCGGATGCTGTCAATCACTTTGCGGGCCCCTTCGATGTCGCCGTTTTCCATATGCCCCTGGATCAGGCGCATGGGACCGAACAGGAAATGGCCCAGCACCAGTATCACAGCCGTGAGGTACAGCACGAAGGAGGGCCAGAAGCCGGCCTGTACATGGGTGAATACGGCCAGCGCCAGAAGAAAGATACCCAGCGGCAGGCGGTATTGGATCAGGGTGTTCAACCATTTCATCGAGGTATGTTTTAGCTGTTGCGCGGGCAGGGAGGGCGCCTGCGTCCGGTTTTGTGCCGGGGCTGCAAAGATAAGGGCTTGGCAGTTTAGGGTTATGGCTTGGCTGCTATGTGCGTGTGCACTACTTTTGCGGTGCTGTCGGAAACCGACTGCCACCTTCCAGGCCGGGTCATTGTTCCGGCAAAGAGGTTCCGTAGTTCAATGGATAGAATAGAAGTTTCCTAAACTTTTGATACAGGTTCGATTCCTGTCGGAACTACAAGCGGTTGATAATCCTTGTTCTGCAAAGGATTTCAACCGCTTTTTCTTTTACCTGTTTTGAATGGATTGCAGTGATTCTTGTAGTGAATGGAAGGAAAGAATACAAACACTTAGCCCGAATGGGGGGCGACACTTGCCTGTTTTTTTGCAGTGCGGCTTCCTTCATAGAGGGAAAATTCAAGCAGGCGGCAGTCTATTTTTCCTGAATAGAATTCAATCCGTTTATCCGGCTTCAACCCTATTTTCTTTGCCAGGTCCATGTTGCCGGTAAAAACATAACCGGTGTAGCCCTTGCAGCTTTGCTTCATGAAATCCCCCATTGCCTTGTAGGTTCCTTCCAGCTCCCCTGCATCTCCCAGCCGTTCACCATATTCGGGATTGAAAAAAACAACACCGGATTCTCCCTGAGGTATGACTGTCGCTTCAAAGGAACAGACTGAAAAGTCAATCAGTCCGCCGACACCTGCCGCAGCGGCATTGATGGCTGAAATGTTGATTGCATCGCGGCTGATGTCTGTAGCGGTGATTTTCAGGTGGTCAGGTGTTACAATCATCTCATTCAGTTCCTGCCTTAGTCGGTTGTACACAGGTTGTGTATAGCCGACCAGGTGCATGAACCCGTAATTGCTTCGGTACAGGCCGGGCTTTCGGTTGGTGGACAGCAGCGCTGCTTCGATGGCCAGGGTGGATGAGCCGCACATCGGATTGATGAAAGGTGATTGGCGGTTCCAGCGGGTGGCAAGCAGGGTCGCCGCTGCCAGTGATTCCATCATGGGCGCTTTTCCCGGAATTCTGCGGTATCCGTGTTTTGCAAGTGTTTCGCCTGAGGTATCGGCGAAAATCTCCACTTGCTCATCCTGCCAGTACAAATGAATCACCGTATTGCTCTGCAGGGGTCCGGAATCAGGCCGTTTGCCGGTGACTTTTCTGAACCGGTCGGCAATGGCGTCTTTGAGTTTCACATTCGCATAAAGTTCGGTGTTGACCGAGAGGTTGTTCACCTGGCTGGTGATGGAGAAATATCCGCTTCCCGGGATGATGTTTTCCCAGTCCATTTGCAAGGCTGCCCGGTAGAGTTCTTCGCCCGTGCGGGCAGTTGCCTGATAAGCAAGGAAGAGTATCTGGCTGGCACAGCGCAATTGCATGTTGAGTTTCATGCAGTCTTCCAGTGTGCCGAGCAGTCCGATTCCGGTTTTGAATCGGCTGACGGGGGTATAGCCCAGTTCAATTATCTCTTTTTCCAGCCAGGGAGCGAGCCGGTTGCTGCAGGTGATGATTATTTTGCGCCGGAGTGCAAATAGGTTGGTCATTTCGGTTCAAAAGTATTGAATTTAAGCCGTGGCCTGCTTTTCTTCTTGCCGGGGTTGTGAACAGGCAAGTACTTTGCGATAGCGTTTCACGCAAAGAACGCGGAGGAGATCACGCAAAGAGCGCAGAGAAATAGTACAGCAATAATGTTAGCACTTGAATAAAAAAACCTCAGAGACAAATCCCATAATCCTAAAAACCTCTGAATCCTGATTCAGATAAATACATCTTGCGTGCGCCCAATAAATTTCCCGTAGCTCATTGCTGTAACAGCAGCTGAAGACAGCGTTGAAGACTGTCTTTCCAAAATGGAATTTCAATTTGGAATGTATTTTGAATCTTTTGGGTATCCATCACCGAGTAGGCCGGCCGTTTTGCCGGAGTGGGAAATTGTTCGGTGGCAATCGGATGAACGGTACAATTACTGCCCGATAGTTCCCGGATGGCATCGGCGAATTCAAACCAGCTTATTTTTCCGGTATTGGCGTAGTGGTATCTGCCTGCGAAGCTTTCCGGTACAGCACCGGATTCGCAGAGTAAGGATGCTATTTTCAGCAGGGCTTCCGCAAGGTCTGCTGCGTACGTGGGACCACCGAACTGGTCGGCAACCACACTCAGCTGCTCCCTTTCCTTCATGAGCCGCACCATCGTTTTTACAAAATTGTTCCCGAACTGTGAATACACCCAGGACGTGCGGACGATTACAGTAAGAGGGTTGTTCTTCAGTGCCAGTTCTTCGCCCTTCAATTTGGATGCGCCGTAAGTATTGACCGGTTTTACAGCATCATCTTCCCGGATCGGGGATCTGGCTGTTCCGTCAAAAACATAATCGGTGGAGATGTGGATGAGCGGGATGTTTCTTTTGTGACATTCGGTTGCGAGGACACCAACAGCTTCACCATTCACCTGAAACGCCGTTTCCTTTTCTGTTTCCGCCTTATCAACGGCCGTATAGGCGGCACAATTGATGCAGAGGTCAATTTGGTTTGCTTTGAAGTAACTTATTATCGTTTCGGTGATTTCGAACGATAGGGTCTCCCGGGTGGTAAAGAGGAATTCAAATCCGGGATATGAAGCCGACAATCTCTTTAGCTCCTGCCCGACCTGTCCGTTTGCTCCGGTAACCAGTATTTTTTTTTTCATAGAAAAAAGATGTGGTGTGCTGTGTATCGGGCAGAATGGGTTTACGTGGACGCTCCCTCTCCGAAAGCCTGAATCAACTCCGGTAAACGAACTGATGGCCGCATTCGGCGAGGGTCGGATTGAGCAGGTCCTTTTCTGCAACAATGGCTTGGTCGGCAGGAATACCCCAGTCGATACCCAGAGCAGGGTCATTGAAAAGCAATCCCCCTTCACTTTCCTTGTTGTAAAAATTGTCGCACTTGTACATGACTTCGGCGGAGGGGCTCAGCACGGCGTAACCATGGGCGAATCCTATGGGCACCAGTAATTGTCGCTTGTTTTCGGCGGAAAGGTCGATGGAGAATGACTTTCCATAAGTGGGTGATCCTTTACGGAGGTCGACGACCACATCGCGGATATTGCCGGAAAGGGCTCGTACCAGTTTGGTTTGGGCATTGGGCTCATGCTGGAAATGCAGCCCCCGGATTACTCCATAGGAAGAGCGGGCCTGATTGTCCTGGACAAAAACATGCGTCACCCCTTCTGCCGCAAAGGTGTTGCGATTATAGCTCTCGAAGAAATAACCCCTGGTGTCGTGGAATACCCTGGGCTCATAAATGAGCAGGTCGGGTATGTCGGTTTTAATGAAAGGCATGTGGGTTCAGTACTTTCAGATGAGCGGATGATTTTATTGAAGGGCCATATTCTCCTGGCCAAAACGGATCTTGAAATGTTCTATTGTCTTTTCAAGCCCATCTTCAAATCGGGTATCTGGTTGATATCCCAGCAGGGTTTTAGCCAGAGTAATATCAGCAAGCGAGTTTCTGATATCTCCGGCCCGTTCGGCCCGGTGGGTGGGCTGCCTATCGCTGCCCAATGATTTTTTGATGGCCTGGAACAGGAAGTTGACCGAGTAACTTTCGCCGACAGCCACGTTATAAACCTGCTTCAGGGCTGATTTGTTCCCGGTCAGCATACCGAGTATGTTCATTTGCACGGCATTGTCAACATACGTGAAGTCACGTGTTTGCTCTCCGTCGCCGTTGATGTGGATCGTTGTATTGGTCAGTATGCCTTTCACAAACAGCGGTATGACGGCCGCATAGGCACCATCGGGATCTTGCCGGGGGCCGAACACATTGAAATACCGGAATCCCATCACGTTCAGCCCATACACGTCGGCAAACACCTGCGCGTAAAGTTCATCCGTCTTTTTGGTGGCTGCATAGGGTGACAGGCAGTTCCCGATGCGCTGCTCCACCTTGGGAAGCGAGGGTTCGTCGCCATACACCGATGAGGAGGATGCATAAACGAATTGCTTGACCTTGCAGTCTACAGCCGCTTTGAGCATATTCACAAATCCGCCCACATTCACTTCGTTGAAGTAAACCGGCTCTTTGATGGAACGGGGTACGGAACCCAGCGCGGCCTGGTGGCTGACATAATCGATGCCGTCGCAGGCTTTCAGGCAGGTTTCCGGATTGCGGATGTCGCCTTCCATCCATTCAAATGCGGGATGTTTCCGCAGGATGTCAAGATTGCTGTCAAACCCGTTGGCCATGTTGTCGAGCACCCGCACTTTCTGCGCACCATGGTGCAGCAGGTAGGCTGCGATATGGCTGCCAATGAATCCGGCGCCACCGGTAACAAGAAATTGGCTTTTGCTGATGTCGGCCTTATGGTATATTCCACTCATTACGGGCTGGAATTTTTGATTGATTGTTTTCAAATCGTCCAAGAAGCATGCCTGCTGATTCCGCTTACCGTCAAAGGCTCCAGTAGGTTCGTCCTGAAACCTGCCCCCTGAAGATTCCCTTCAAATCGGCGATGAGCGCTTTTTCTTTCGTAATGGAAGCGAAATAAGCGTCGTCAAATTTTTTATAGGGTTGGTGCGGAACGGTGATGATTACGGCGTCATACCCGGTTCCTATTTCAGGAACGAGCCCAAAACCATATTCGTGCTGTAGCTCCGCACTCTCTGCGAAGGGATCCGAGACCTCCACTTTCAGCGAAAACGAGCGCAGTTCCCTGACCACATCGGCAACTTTGCTGTTCCGGATGTCGCTCACATTTTCCTTGAAAGTCGCACCCATCACCAGCACTTTGGCGTCTTTCACATTGCCATTATTGACGATGATGTGCTGCAATACTTTTTTGGCCACATAGCCGGCCATGCCGTCGTTGATGTTTCTTCCGGCGAGGATCACCTGGCTGTCGTAGCCCAGTTCTTTAGACTTATAAGTGAGGTAATAGGGGTCTACGCCAATACAGTGCCCGCCTACAAGGCCCGGCTGGAATTTCAGGAAATTCCATTTGGTTCCGGCTGCTTCCAGCACTTCGTAGGTGTTGATGTTCATCTTGTCGAAAATGATCGACAACTCGTTCATCAGTGCGATGTTGAGGTCGCGCTGTGTGTTCTCGATGATCTTGGCGGCTTCCGCCACTTTGATGGAAGAAGCCCGGTGCACTCCGGCGCTGACAACGAGTTCATATACTTTGGCGATGGTTTCCAGCGATTCGGCATCGCAACCGCTGACCACTTTCACTATTTTGGTCAGCGTATGTTCCTTGTCGCCGGGGTTGATGCGTTCGGGCGAGTAACCCAGTTTGAAATCGGTGATGTTTTTGAGTCCGGACAGGTTTTCGATGATGGGCAGGCAATCTTCCTCGGTGCAGCCCGGATATACCGTGCTTTCGAAAACCACATAATCTCCCTTTTTGATCACTTTGCCGATGGTTTCGCTGGCACGCTGTACGGGAAGCAGATCGGGCACATTATGCTCGTCGACCGGTGTGGGTACCGCCACGATGAAGAAACTGGCCTCTTTTAATTCGTCGAGGTTATTGGTGAAATGGATGTCGCAGCCTTCAAAAGCCTCTTTTTCCAGCTCCTGGCTGGGATCAACTCCATTCCGCATCATTTCCACGCGCTTCGCATTGATGTCAAAGCCGATGACTTTGATTTTTTTTGCGAATTCCAGAGCGATGGGGAGTCCGACATACCCGAGGCCGATGACCGCGAGCTTCTTTTTTTTGTCAATCAGTTCCTGATACATAGTGGTCAACTTTCTTTTATGGTCAATTTGCCTTTTGTTTTTCCTCCGATGCTATCACCGATCAAACGGTTCCGCAGTGCTTCTTTGCAGTATTTTTCAGATCGATTTGCGTTCAAATTCTTTCGGTTGTTTGTTCAACTCCTCTTTCGGCAGCGATTTGAAATATTCATAAGTGATTTTCAAGCCCTCCGCCCGGTCTACCTGAGGTTCCCAGCCCAGAAGACTTTTGGCCTTGCTGATATCGGGCTGCCTTTGTTTGGGGTCGTCCTTGGGAAGGGGCTTGTATACGATTTTCTGTTTGGTGCCCGTCAGTTGAATGATCTCTTCCGCAAAGTCTTTTAAAGATATCTCAT
>JBIIDU010000319.1:0-2620 GCA_044238165.1 Ferruginibacter sp.
GCGGCTGCAGGTTTCCATATTCATGAGTCCGGCCAATGTGCACCTCAACCGCTGTCCCATAAGTGGTAAGGTTTTGTACAGCAAGTACCACGCAGGCAAATACCTGGTGGCCTGGAACCCCAAGTCGTCTACCGAAAACGAACGGCATTCAGTGGTGCTGCAGAAAGGAGATAAAAAGATTCTGGTGAAGCAGATTGCCGGTGCGCTGGCCCGGCGGATTGTCAACTACCTGCAGGCCGGTGAAGAAGTGAAACAGAATCAGGAGCTGGGCTTCATCAAATTTGGCAGCAGGGTAGATCTGCTGCTGCCTCCGGGAACTGCGGTAGACGTGCAGCTCAACCAGGTCGTCAAAGGCGGCGTTACGGTGATTGCGCGTATCTGAGTTCAGTATAGCGGCGGTGCCGGATGTTTCCGCGCCACCATGGTAAGGATGGTGGCGATGCCCGTGATTTCATCGCTGTCGTCGAAGAACTCCACGAGCCATTTCACAATTCCCTTTTCAATATCGTCGCCGCGTTTGAAATCTTCGGGTTTTTCCACAATACGTTTGTCGCTCGGCAGTTTTTCCTTACAGGTAAAACGGATATATACACTGGCACCGGGATAAACGGGTTTGGTGAAACGCAGCTCGTCGATGCCATAATTCAGCAGCACCGGATTTTTTTCGTAGCTGTCTACAAACAGTCCCGCGGCAATGCTCATCATCAGGTAGCCATGCGCCACCTGCCGCTCGAACATGGTGCCGCTGAAGTCGGTGCTTTCGATATGTGCATAGAAATGGTCGCCCGACAAATCGGCGAAGCGGTTGATGTCTTCGGCGGTAACCATCCGCTTTTCGGTGATAATCTGGTCGCCGACCTGCAACTCTTCAAAATATTTCCTGAACGGATGCTTGCCCGGGTCTTTTCCGTCCGCGTAGGGTTGATACACACCGGTGATTTCGGTGAGCATGGAAGGTGAACCCTGCAAAGCCGTGCGTTGCAGATAGTGTTTGACCCCGCGCATGCCGCCCATTTCCTCACCGCCACCGGCACGCCCCGGACCGCCATGCACCAGCAAGGGCAGCGGTGAACCGTGGCCTGTGCTCTCTTTGGCGCAGTCATTGTTCAATACAAGAATACGTCCATGATAAGGTGCCGCGCCTCGTACATAGGCAGATGCGGTTCTTGCCGCTGCGGTGACCACGGTGGTAACCAGGCTGCCCTTGCCCATTTTGCTGAGGGCGATGGCCTCTTCAGCATTGCGGTAGGGCATCAGCGTGCTTACCGGGCCAAAGGCTTCAATATGGTGCGAGGCGGTTTGTGTGAAGGGTTTTTCGTTCAGTAGCAGCACAGGGCCCATGAATGCGCCCGCTTGCGGATCGGCGTCCAGCACATCCACCTCCTCGGTACTGCCGTACACGATGGAAGAAGCGGCAAGCAGTTTTTCAACCTGCGCCCTTACTTCGTTGCGTTGTGCATGCCCGGCAAGGCTGCCCATCCGTACCTGAGTGTTCAGCGGATTGCCGATGATGGTCTGCTTCAGCGCCTTGCAGAGCGATTGCTGCACGGCTTCCAGTTTACCTTCCGGTACGAAAATCCTCCGCACACCCGTGCAGCGTTGACCGGCTTTCAGCGTCATCTCTTTTCTGATTTCCTTGATGAAGATGTCCCACTCGGGCATTTCGGGGGTCACGTCTTCACCCAGCACCATGCAGTTGAGGCTGTCGGCCTCCATATTGAAAGGCGTGTTTTCCCGCAGGATAACGGGATTCGAACGCAGCATCAGTCCGGTGTCGGCGCTTCCGGTAAATGTCACCACATCCTGGCTGTTCACATGGTCGAGCATATCGCCGGCACTGCCACAAAGCAGTTGCAGTGCGCCTTCGGGCAATATCCGGCTTGCAATGATTTCACGTACCACGGCTTCGGTCAGGTAGCTTGTGACCGTGGCAGGCTTCACCACGCAGGGCATTCCGGCCAGCAGGTTGACGGCAATTTTTTCGAGCATGCCCCATACCGGAAAGTTGAATGCGTTGATATGTACGGCCACACCTTCCTTGGGACTCAGGATGTGCAAGCCCATGAATGTATTGTTGCGGCTCAGATTATGGCTCTCACCGTCGATACAAATGGTGTCGTCGGGGAAGCGCCGCCGCAATGAGGCGTTGGCAAACAGGTTGCCGATTCCCCCTTCAATGTCTACCCAGCTGTCTGCCCTGGTGGCGCCGGTCTTGTACGATACGGCGTAAAACCCGTCAAGATGTTTGCGCAGGTGGAGGGCAAGCGCCTTGAGCATGTTGCCGCGCTGGTGGAATGTCATACGGCGAAGGACAGGATTTCCAACAGTGCGGCCGTAGTGCAGTACTTCGGCGAAGGGTATTCCTGTCGTGGTGGCGGCCGCAATGGGTTCACCAGTCACCGCGTTGTGGAGCAACTGTCCGGCTCCGTCGCCGCTGATCCACTTTCCCAATACATAATTGTCCAGTTTGTTCATATATGCAAGCTTGAGCGACAAAACTACACTATGACTTTGTTAAATAGGCCGGGTCTTTTCGGTGCTTGAACCGAAAACAAAAAAGGTTACACCTTGTTTTGGATAATTTTACCGTGTATTCATGCTAAAACACTTCCGTACATAT
>JBIIDU010000079.1:0-9514 GCA_044238165.1 Ferruginibacter sp.
AACACAGTGCCGTAGTATGCCATTGCGTGTAGATCAACCCGTTCTTGGCCAGCTTATCGAGCGTGGGCATATTGATGGCACCGCCATAGGGCGACCAGGAAGCGAGTCCGGTATCGTCATACAGCACAAAAAGAATGTTGGGTGAACCCTTAGGTGCGCGCTTGGGAGTATAGGGCCCCCAGTCGGCTTTCGAGTCGCGGATGTCCACATTGATCACCCCTTTGAAATTCTCCTTGCGTACTTCGCGCGGATCGGCCTGTGCGCTCACTTTGGCCGATGCGGCAGACAGCATCACCAGCACCCCGGCCAGTTTCAGCCATCCCTTACCTGACGATTGCTTGTTTTTTTCCATAATGCAGAATTTGGTTTTGATTTTTTTCGTTTATATAACAGTGTTAGTATCCTGAGACCTTATAACTCAAATTGTGCCCTGAACTGCCAGATGGTCGACCGCCCGGTGATACCCCCGCGGTCCAGCGTGCCCTTTCCGAAATTGACTTCGTAACGGAAATGGGCGTTGGGATACCAGCTCAAAGCTGCAGAAAACCTGCGGAAGGTTCCACCCGTCAGCCCTGCATCGGTTCCGTTGGTATTTGTGTACCGGGCAGCAAATTCCCAGGCTCCGGGGCCCGAACCTTTCTTGAACCGGAAATTTTTCCGGGGAATGAGTTTACCCAGGTTGCCGGTCATCTTATTATACCGCCGGTTCTCTCCGGTAAGGAAAAAGCTGGCACCGGTCTGCCAGTAGTCCAGCACAGGGTTCCCTTTGTCGGCACTGCGGACGGCAGTACGCATGTATTCCGTCCAAACGGTTACAGGCCCTTTCACCCCGATTCCTTCCAGCACCAGCGTTCCCGCCCTGTCGGCCGCAAAGGTTCCTGTATTGATGAACAGCGGAGCCGTGTTCACTTCCGGTTTGGCCTTGTAGCTGAGCTGACCGCTTGAAGAGCCGGTATGACGGTATCCGACGGCCAAATGGATCAGCTCGCGGTCGGATTTGTAATGCGGAAGACCCGATGCCCGAACCACAACCTGCGAGCCGTTGTCGGAAAAAGACTTTCCGGTTTCCCAGTAATTGTTGAAAAAACCAATCGTGTAGGTGGCCCTGTTTCCCAGAATGCTGTTCGAATACCGGATGCCGATATTCCGCTGCCGGATGAACATGGGCGTGCCGGTGCTGCGTTCCATGAACTGCAACTGGGTGCCGGGTGCGATGTACTCATGGCCGATGCCCTCTTTCTGTTTGCCCAGCGTGATCCACCCCCCCTTGGCACCAAAAGGTATCTCCAGGTTCCAGTCAATGAAGTCGAAACGCTTCTTCCCCTCGGGTGCATCCAATCCGTTGAAATTGGCGGCGACCATATAGCGCCAGGGGCGTTTGAAGAAAAGCAGGTTGCCCATGGCCAGAAACCGGTCGCCACGGAACTCGGTTCCGGGGCCGATGCTTCCGACCTGGGTGACATTCGCATCATCCTGATTGACAATATTATGGTCGAGCAGTATGGCGAACCCGAGATTCAGGGTAAAGTACTTGTTGCTGAACTGGTTCCATTTTTTTTGGAGCATAGGCGGAGCGGCTGCCGGAACGGTGGCATCGCTCACAACGGCAGTATCATTGAGGTCCAGCGGGTCCTGCTGGGCATAGACCGTTGCGGTAAAAAAGAAGAGCAATGAAAGTATTTTGATAGTGTGTCGCATCCTGATTGTTGATTATTTTTTTTGGCCGAATTTCTTGCTGACCCCCAACCCCAGCAACCAGCTGTCGTAGGCCGAGAATTTGTTCTCGTATTTCAAACCGGCGCTCAATTCCCATTCTCCCGGCAACTCGATGCCGTATTCAATACCCAGATCGAGCAGATTGAAACTTTCATTCTTTTCAAATTCCCTGCCCAGTCCGCCTACAAAGACCCAGCGTTTACCGGGCCGGTACAAAGCAACCAGCGAAGAGGAAACAGGGTTGGAACGAAGCAGCTCGGTATTATCGGACCGCTTCTCTATGCTGAATTGCTGTAGAAATAATGTATTGTGGAGGCCGATGGCAAAGCGCTCGTTCAGCCAGTAATCATAATCGAAATTCCAGGCGGGAATGACCAGGTTCTTTCTGCCGGGCAAATCGATTTCGGCAGGAATATGGGCATGGGCCAAGCCGACCGAAATCCGGTGATAGGGCCCGCCCTCCGCTCCCGAAGATTTTTGCTGCCCCTTGCGGTCGAATTCGGTTGAAGGATTTGACTGGCTCCAGGCGGTGGACAAGGACATGCCAAACAGGCAGGTCAGAAAGACAATACGAAAAGTATGATTGATTTTATAAAAGCGTAATGGGGGCATTGAAGAACTTTTCAGACGCAACAGTCAGTTTAACAAATCTAGGTATCAGACAACCTGAATAGATAAAAAAAGCACTTAGGATTGTTCGGATTTGGCAAATCGGTTCAAAATCGGCTCCAAATTAGAGGAAAGTGAACTCCCATGGACCAATTTTACCATTAAAAGGGCTGTAACCTGGTTCTGATCGGGGACCTAACGGATATCTTTCACACAGCGGAAACCCAGATGGTTGGTACCGGTGCGCCAGTCGCCCTTGCCCCGGGTTCCCACCATATAGCGGGTGCAATACTGGTCGTTGCAGAGGAAGGAACCTCCCCGGTGCACTTTTTTGGCAACGCCGGGTTCGGCCGGGTCATGGCTATCGGGCGGGCCCTGAGGATTGACCGCCGGATTTTTTTCGGCCAGCGCCTGGTAATAATCGTTCCGGTACCAGTCGGCGCACCATTCCCATACATTTCCGGCCATATCATACAAACCAAAACCGTTGGGGTTGTATTGTTTCACAGGAGCAGTTCTGGCATATCCGTCTTCGTTGCTGTTTTTATCGGGGAAATGCCCCTGAAACGTATTGGCCATGTGCTTGCCACCCGGCAGGAAACTGTTGCCCCAGGCATAAAGATTTCCGGTCAGCCCTCCCCTTGCGGCAAATTCCCATTCGGCTTCGGTCGGAAGGCGCTTTCCTGCCCACTTTGCATAGGCAACCGCATCTTCCCAGGCGATGTGCACAACCGGATGGTTCTCCCTGCCCCTGATTGCGGATTCCTTCCCTTCCGGATGGCTCCAGTTTGCTCCTTTCACATAGCTCCACCACTGCAGATGGTCGTTGAGTGAAACAGGTTTTGCCGGCGGAGTGAACACCACCGATCCTGCCACAAGCAACTCCGGATCGGCATCGGGGAATTCCTCCTTTGAGGGCGCTTTTTCAGCAATCGTCACATAACCGGTGGCCTTCACGAAAGCCGCGAATTCGGCGTTGGTCACTTCATGGTCATCCATCAGGAAGGGACTGACTTCCACCCGATGGATAGGACGGCAATCTTCCATAATGCCGTTGCCGCCCCCGGTCATACCCACCGGATTGGGCGTGCCCATACTGAACGTTCCGCCGGGTATATATACCATTCCCTCAGAAATATGCATACCTTGAAGAACCGGCTTGAGTTCGGTGGGTGAAAAACCGTTAGCACCGCCCTGCATATAACTGATGGAGTCGCCGGGCATCATTCCCTGTGTGCAGGATACAACGACAGGTTTCCCCACCTTTTCCGTATCGGCCAAAGGCACTGTATCTTTTGCTCCGCCGGAACAGGAAGCCCCAATGAAGGACAAAAAGAAGAGGGCGAAAAAGGTTGAGGGGGATAACGGCATCATAATACAGGGGCGTAAGTTAGAAGCCTTTTTATCAAATACGGTGGATAGCATACTGCAAAATTACCACTCGTGGCACAATTCATAAAGGAAGGATGAAGAGGAACGCCAACACCGCCATACCATCACCGCAGAGCGGACACCGGATTCCTCCCACCCTTTTCCGATTATCGCTCAGGCGATTGCCCTGCAAATACCCGGCGAATAGAACGGACGGTAAAGCTATGGGCCTGGAAGCAGTCGATCCTGAATCAATTTGATCAGATTGATAAAATCCGAACAAAATACCGGCTGCCTGCAACGGAAACAGACAGGGATAAATAAAAAAACGTTCCGATGGCATCTGAATGAATCGGAGAATAGTCATTTTTTATTTGGACCGCATGATCGGCGGTACTTTCCAGCTGCCGTTCAGGATCTCCTCTTTGGGCCAGTAAACCCTGAGTACAACATAGAATGGCCCCTTAGGCGCGGGAAGCCAATTGGCTTCGTTGTTTTTGCCCGGGGATGTGTTTTGAATATAGAGCGTAATCCCGCCATCCGCATCTTTTTTCAACTGAGGCAGCATGGGCGAGTTGATCAGGTAACGGTTCAAGGGGTTAGCCGTCAGTAACATGGAAGGAAGTTCATACATGGTGGCAGACCAGAAACCATTCACCGGCGGCAGTTTGCCGCTTTCGAAACGAAGCTTGTAAGTATTTTGCGAAGCGTCCAGTGGTTTGCCTTCCTCATCCGTAAAATATATGGGATACTGGGCCTCTTCCCGCGAGTTGCCGTAAATGCCCAGCAGGTCGCCTACGAAGCGATACATATAGTTATTCTTCAGGAACTCCCTTGTCCCGAAAACATCACCGGAGGTCAGTTCCTTTCGATCCACCTTGCCTTTGGTCACTGCAAATTCCGCCCAGGCATCAGCGATGCCCTGATGTACGGCTGTCCTGATATCGGGAGACCAGGAAGCTGTATCGATTTTCTTTCCCGCCACGATGCCCAATTTGGCAAACCTTTCCATGAGCTCCTTTTCGGAGGGATGGGTCGGGCAGAAGCGGAGCTGGAAATTCAGGATGTTGAAGAACTCAAGGGAAGATTTTTGTTCTTCGGCACCAAGAGGGTTGATAAAGTCAATGGTCGCGGCGGCAGCCGGCGCCGGTTGGCCAAGGAATGCGGAAAGGGGTTGCACTTTATATCCGGCCTGCACCTTCTTGACATTCTCGAGGTCCGCCGGATTGAACAACTGTGTGCGGTACAAGGCATATGCGAACTGGGTTTCACAGCGGAAGACTTTTTTGATGCCCCCGGGCGTTTCCCCTTTCCAATCCGGACCTGCAATCAGGAAATTGCCACCGTCATTTCCAGTCGTCCGGCTCCCGATATAATCAAAATTATGGGTATAGGCATCTATCAACTGGATCGTGAAATAACGGTTCTTTTCAAGTGCCGGAACCGTAAGCACGATGGGCTCCGCACGAAGGTCAAGTCCAAGATTGCCATAAGGGGTGTCGGAATTCGGGGTTTGCATGGCCTTGTCCTCGGGAGTGGCTACCCGCTGGGTATTGTATAATACGTTGTAAGGCGCCTTGTATTCCGTATTATCCTTGGCCACAAAGAAGGAATGTTGAATACGATAGTTATCAACGAGCGGAAAACCGAAAATGAACGCCTCCTTCGCAATTTGCCGTGCCTCCTGGGGCGAAAGTCCGTTTACCGTGGAATCGATCCCCGCCGATACAGAGGGGCTTGCGGATTTTTGATTGCAGGATGCGGAATAAATAATAGCTGTCAAGCCTATAAAAATGGCCTGAACAGTAAGTTTTCGGAACGATTGAATTTGAATTTGCATACTTTTTATGTATTTGAAAAGATGGGGAATGGCAGTACAGGATAAGAATTTTCTATCTGACGGGTTTCAACATGAAAAGTACAAAACTACCGGAATACTTTGCCCTGCAGCTGTTCTAAGTGGACGGATTCATGGAATCAGAACAAGATTGCGGGTATTTACAAGAAATAATTTTTACGAAGCCAATCAAAACCGCAATTCCTCAATACCATACTCCACCTTCACCAGAAAGAGTCCCTGTGCCGGCACCGAAAAATCGGCCCGTAACTGGTTTCGGCTTTCAATGATTTCCCGGAATTCTTCCAAAGTGGTCTTGCCGGTGCCCACCCGAAGCATGGTGCCCACGAGACCCTTGACCATTCCCCGCAGGAATCTGTTGGCCCTGACTTCATACACGAGCAGACCGTTCTCCTCGAGCCATTTACTTTTATGTACAGTACACCTGTAATGCTTCACCTGCGAGCGTCGTTTGGAAAAGGACTCAAAATCCTCATAACCGGTGAGCAGGGTTGCAGCCGCCTGCAGCCGTCCGATATCGAGGGGATAGGGATAGAAATAAGACCGGTCGCGGTGGAAGGGATCCTTTTGGCGGCTGATATGATAGCGGTACTCGCGCCATTGTGCATCGAAGCGGGCATGCAGTCCTTCCGGCACCGGTATGATTTTTTTGACGACAATATCGGCCGGCAAGAGGGCATTCAGGTGGTAGACCGCCTGCCGCGACACATCGGCCGACAAGGCAAATTCCGCATCAAAATGAAAATAATTGCAGAGGGCATGCACGCCGGCATCGGTACGCGATGAGCACGTGCAGGAAATTTCAGCACGAAAGTAGGTGCGCAAGGCCCTCTCAACTTCCTGCTGCACCGTGTTCGCATTCTGCTGTGTCTGGAAGCCGGCATAATTCGTTCCCATATAGGCCAACTCTAGAAAATATCTGTGCATGTGCGAGGGAAGGTTCATTGCCGCAACATGGCTTTGAACCGGCTGATGTAGTAGGTGTCGGTGAGTTGTGACTGCAATGCCGGAAACTGTTGCGGGTCGGCAGTGAAAGGATAGGACAGGTCGAAAAAGCTGTAACGGCCTTCATCATTCAGAAAAAGGGCCGAGAGGTTCCGGATCTGCTCGGTAGTATAACATTTATCCTTAAACGCTTTTTTGGCCAGACCCAGCATGCGTTCCGTTTCCGACTCGCCGGCCATGCGTTTGCGCAATTTGAGAAAATCGGCATCTGAAGCGAGGTTCGTACAGGCAGGATTTGTTGCCACGACCAGGTTTTCAGCCCCGGAGGAAGGGGGATTCTCCGGGGTCGGGGTTGTTGCAGCGGGCTTCACATCCTGCTCCGGTTGCGGAACCGAATTCGTCACCGCACCTGACTTATCGCTGTTTCGGAGTTCCGGATCATCAATAAGGATGCTGACCGTATCGACTTTCGCGTTGTTACGCACGGTGTATTCTATCCTGATGCCCTCCGGGGTGCTGGTCTGGCTCCGCTTCACGACCGTTTCAGCAGAAACATCTTTCGGTTTTTCAACCGGCTTTTCAGGTACATTTTTCTTTTCCAGATTGCGGTCCTCCGGCTTGGCGATACCCGGGTCTTTCACCACATCCGAGAGCATACCGGCAAATTCACCTGCATCGGCGGCTGTGTTATTTTTGGCCGTAGGGTTTTCTTTTCCGGATGCCATGACAACTGCGAAGGACTGCAAATTGAAAAGCCCCCAGCCCTTTTCGCCGAACTGCTTGAGCAGATAACCCTGGTCCTTCTGCTCCAGGTCCATGCTTACCGTTTGCTCGCCCCACTCATTTTTGGGGAATCCGATCTGCAGGTCATGCTTTCCGCCAGGCAGGTTGGATAGGATCACATAACCCGAAGCGGTGGAACTGAAACGCTGGTTGTTCATTTTGACATAGAAAGGCTGACGGTTTTCGGTTTGCAGATAGGCGAAGTAGGTTTGCTGGGCCAGGGCAAATGTCCCGGGCAAAATCAGGCAGGCGAACAAAAGGGCTTTCCGCATGAAAGGATAATTTGGCGTTTGTCCTACAAAACTAATTACAATATGGATAATTATGACCACTCATATAAATCTATCCGATTGTTCGGTATGAATGATACCTTTACCCCCTAAACCGATTTTCATGAAAAAAATTCTCTTTTTGCTGGCTTTCTTCGCCACATCTGGCATGGTCTTCGCCCAGACCGATGAAATTGAAAACGACAACGATACCACCTGGAAGACGGTGTTCCGCGGCAGCGAGAAAAAAATCAACGCGCTGGTGCATACTCGTCTCGAAGTACGCTTCGATTATGCCAAGGCTTGGATGTACGGAAAAGCATGGTTAACGCTCCGCCCCCAGTCGAAACCCACCGATTCGCTGCGCCTCGATGCCAAGGGCATGGACATAAAGGAAGTGACGCTGGTGATAGGCAACAGCAGGAAGAAACTGCGCTACAACTATGATGGCATGCAGCTGGCCATCAACCTCGACAAAACCTATACTTCCCGCGACAAATACACGGTTTATGTGGACTATGTCGCCAAGCCCAACGAACTGAAAGCGAAGGGCAGCTCGGCCATCTCGGATGCCAAGGGGCTTTACTTCATCAATCCCGATGGCAAGGATCCCGACAAGCCCACGCAGATCTGGACGCAGGGGGAAACCGAATCGAACAGCGCCTGGATGCCCACCATCGACAAGCCCAACCAGAAAACCACGCAGGAACTTTCCATGACGGTACCCGACAAATATGTCACGCTCAGCAACGGGCTGCTGATCAGCAAAAAGAAAAACGCCGACGGCACCCGAACCGACTATTGGAAAATGGACCTGCCCCATGCTCCCTATCTGTTCTTCATGGGTGTGGGTGATTTCGCTATCATCAACGATACCTACAAAGGCAAAGTCGTAGATTATTATGTGGAAAAGAAAGAAGCACCTTATGCACGCGCCGTATTCGGCAACACACCAGAAATGATGCGGTTCTTCTCCGACAAGCTGGGTGTGGAATATCCCTGGCCCAAGTACAGCCAGATGGTGGGCCGCGACTATGTGAGCGGAGCCATGGAAAATACTTCCGCAACCCTGCACCAGGAAAGCGCCTATCAGAATTTCCGGCAGCTGACCGAAGGCAACCAGTGGGAGGAAACCATCGCCCATGAACTTTTCCACCAGTGGTTCGGCGACCTGGTTACGACCGAAAGCTGGAGCAACCTCACCGTCAACGAGAGCTTCGCCAACTACAGCGAATATCTCTGGATGGAGTATAAGAAAGGCAAAGATGCGGCCGATGAGCACCATTATCAGGACATGATGGGTTATTTGCAGGGCGGTAATGAAAAGAAGGACCTGGTTCGGTATTACTACCGCGACAAGGAGGAGATGTTCGACGGGGTGAGTTACAACAAAGGCGGACGCATCCTGAACATGCTGCGCAACTATGTGGGCGACGAAGCCTTTTACAAATCGCTCAACAATTACCTTACCACCAACAAATTCAAGACCGGCGAAGCGGCGCAATTACGATTGGCTTTTGAGGAAGTTACCGGTGAAGACCTCAACTGGTTCTGGAAGCAATGGTATTACGGCAGCGGACACCCGAAACTGAAAATCAGTTACCTGTTCAACGACACCACCGGAATGGCGAGAGTGGTAGTGGAGCAAACCCAGAAAAACAGCCAGGTCTTCAACGTACCGCTTGCCATTGACGTATATAATGGCACCACCAAAACAAGGTATCCGGTCTGGCTGAAGAGCAAGTCCGATACGTTCAGCTACAGCTACAGCAAGCGCCCCGACCTCATCAATGTGGACGGCGACAAGGTGCTGCTCTGCGAAAAAACCGACAACAAGAGCACCGAGCAGTTTGTGCACCAGTACAAATTCGCCCCGAACTACCTTGACCGCAGGGAGGCCCTGGAACATTTCAGCAAAAAGGGTTCGAAGGAACTGCTGATGGGGTTGCAGGACCGGTATTCC
>JBIIDU010000320.1:0-2608 GCA_044238165.1 Ferruginibacter sp.
AAACCCAAAAAGACCGATCTGAAAGATGTGACTGGCAAGCCTCGCTCCACCGTGAAGATGGAAGACGGCATCCTGAATATGGGCTATCGCCTCCCTACAGAGGCTGAATGGGAGTATGCAGCTTACGGCCTGCTCGATCAGAATCCCAATCCCCGTAAAAGCGAAAAGAAATCGGGCGAGGAACTTATTGCCAACCAGCAAATCTATGCGTGGAGCAAAAACCCCAACGGGTTGCGCGACAACCGCCGGGGCGACTGGCAGGGTAAGTTTCTGGCCAACTTCAAACGCGGCAGTGGTGACAACATGGGTGTGGCCGGTGGTTTGAATGACCGCTCCGCCATTCCCGGAAACATCAAGGCATTTTATCCGAACTCCTTCGGTTTGTATAATATGAGTGGCAATGTGTCTGAGTGGGTGCAGGACGTGTACCGCCCCATGACTCCTTCCGACGGCGAAGACTTCAACTACTTCCGGGGTAACAATTTCCAGAAGTTTTTCAAGAACAGTTCCGGCGAATTCGAGCGTGACTCATTGGGCCGTCTTAAGAAAGTGGATGTAAGCGACGAGGATACCAAAAACAGAAGGAATTATCAGCGCAACAAGCTATATGGCTTCAACGATGGCGACTCTACCAGCGGCGCCTTCTATGACTATGGAAATACGACGCTGATCAACGACCACTCCCGTGTGTTCAAAGGCGGTAGCTGGAACGACAGGGCCTACTGGCTTTCGCCCGGAGCACGCCGCTTCCTTGATGAAGAGCAGTCCTCCAGCACCGTAGGCTTCCGTTGCGCCCAAACCTACATGGGCTCACCCGAGGGTCCCGGATTCCGGGAGGGCAATATTTTCGCCAAGCGCAGGCAGAATACCCGCAAGAAAAAATAAACGCAATCACCTATTTTCAAAAGCCCCGGTCAGCTGTCCGGGGCTTTTTTTCTTGCTATCCTGAAGCGCTCCTCTGCCGCGCCGCTTTTGACCCAATGCCTTATTTTTGGGAACTATGGAAATCTCTGAACTGTATGCGATTTATCAGAAGCACCCCGGGGTGCAGACCGATACCCGTAAAATAGCTGCGGGAGAGTTGTTTTTCGCTCTGAAGGGTCCGAATTTCAACGGCAACAGGTTTACAAAACAGGCGCTGGATGCCGGGGCCGCCTATGTAGTGCTGGATGAGCCTGCAGGTTTTGAGGATGCCCGCCTCCTGTACACCGCCGATGTGCTCGATACGTTGCAGCAGCTGGCCCTTTATCACCGCAACCGCTTCCGCATACCCTTCATAGCCATAACAGGCAGCAATGGTAAAACTACTACCAAGGAACTCATACACGCCGTATTGCAAACTACATTCAAAACCTACACCACCCGGGGTAATCTGAACAACCATATCGGTATTCCGCTCACACTGCTTTCCGTTGGTGCCGACGCAGAAATGGCTGTCATAGAGATGGGTGCCAACCACTGTGGTGAAATAGCGGACTACTGTCGTTACGTTCGGCCCACACATGGACTGATTACCAATTGCGGCAAAGCGCATCTGGAAGGTTTCGGGGGTGAAGAGGGTGTGCGGAGGGGTAAAGGGGAGCTTTATGATTTTATTCGTGCCCAGGGGGGCACATTGTTTGTTATGAACGACTATGACTATCTGCTGAAGATGAGCGCCGGCATTACCCATGTCGTGACGTACGGAACGGGTTCGGCAGTTGTTTCCGGAAGAGCCGTAACAGGCGGAGAACTACTTAGGGTTGAACTCGACAGGGGTTCGGTCAGTATGCGCATTGCTACACAACTGGTAGGCGCGTACAATCTTCCGAATGTACTGGGAGCAGTGGCTGTGGGCAGCCATTTCGGGGTGGGCGATGCTTCCATAAAATCGGCAATCGAAAATTATGTCCCGTCCAATAGCCGTTCGCAGATGCTGCACCGGGGAACCAACCGCATCATTCTCGACGCCTATAATGCCAACCCCACCAGCATGATCGCCGCCATCAACAATATTGCCTTGAATTATTCCGGCAAAAAAGTGTTGCTGCTGGGCGGTATGATGGAAATGGGGAAGGAGAGCCTCGCCGAGCATGAGGCTGTCGTGGAAGAAATCGGGAAGCACTCTTGGGAAGCTGTGGTACTGGTGGGTGGTGATTTCGATAAAGTGGATCACGCCTATCTCTTTTTTCCCGATTCTGTGCGCGCAGCCGAATGGTACCGCAACCAGCAGTTCGACGATGCAGCCATTCTGGTGAAAGGTTCCCGCAGCATACAGATGGAAAAAATTCTAGATTGACAGCACGCCGCCGCATCTTTAAAATTTGTAGTTTTCCTTTTTATTCAGCATTAAAAAAAATAGCCATGCCACTGGAAATGGTCGACGATCCGCAGGATCCGAATGAATATAACGACAGCAGCAACCCGGGACGCCGCAATCCGGGAGGAGGAGTTGGAGGAATCGGTGGAGCCGGGCTATTGAATTTTCTTCCATTGCTTTTTACGCTTTTTCGCGGAAGGGGTGGTGGTGCAAAAGGAAGTAGTGGCGGAGGAGGAAAAAAGGGATGCGGCGGCAGTCTCATCTGGATACTTCTGCTGCTGGCAGCCGGTTATTTCCTGCTGCGAAACA
>JBIIDU010000322.1:0-2606 GCA_044238165.1 Ferruginibacter sp.
AAACCGTTTCGAACGTCGTGTTTTCACCTCAATGAAATGCAGCACGCCCTGTTTTTCGGCGATGATGTCCACCTCGAGCCGGCCGTAACGCCAGTTTTGCTCGATGATCCTAAAGCCCTCTGCGCGTAAATGCACGGCAGCAAGGGCCTCACCGGTAATGCCAGTTTGCAGATGCGGGGGTTTTTGCTCTTTCATTCCGGATGGATGCGGTTGATAAATAGCGGTACAAAATGTGGAGGCAGCCGCAATATCTCCTATTTTTGCGACACAATCGCCCAACAATGAAATTAGACAAATCCATCATCATCTCCTTCCTGCTGCTGGTTGCAATCTGTTCGATTTATCGCATCATGCCCGGCCGCCCCTGGGGATTCGCGCCGCAGATCGCCATGGCGCTTTTCAGCGGCAGCGTGGTATCCAACAGACGCTTCGCTTTTGTTTTGCCGCTGCTTTCGATGTTGTTGTCGGATTTGTTGTATGAATTCCTTTTCATGAACGGCCTCACTCCTATCCGTGGATTTTATTCCGGCCAGTGGCTGAACTATCTTCTTTTCGCCTCAATTACCTGTATCGGATTCGCGGTGAACTCCCGCAAACCGCTGCACTGGCTGGCCGGTTCAGTGGCTTCCGTACTTTTCTACTTCTTCGCTTCAAACTTTGCCGTTTGGTTTTCGGGCGGACTGGCTTTGAACAACCTGCCTTATGAGCGCAGCCTGTCAGGACTTACGCAGTGCTACATCGCCGGACTGCCCTTCCTTCAGGTGAGTTTTTATGCGACAGTATTTTTCGGAGCCATCTTTTTCGGAACGTATCATCTGCTTGGCTCAGGCAAAAGGATCAGCGCCCGGGTTACAGCCTGATTATTGTTCACCTACTTCCTCCAAGTCACCTCTTTAATTGACTGACCACCGGCTTGTATCATTCGGGGTTATAACCGTTGTCTTCAATATGCAGTGACTTGTCGTCGGCAGCTGCCGCGGCAAGTTCGTCGCAGCGGTTGTTGTAGGGGTTGCTGGCATGACCCTTCACCCATACAAAACGGATGCTGAACCGGCGCGACAAATCGTAGTAGCGGATCCAGAGGTCGCTGTTCTTTTTGCCCCCTTTGAAATGGGTACGAATCCACTTGTTGAGCCATCCTTTTTCCACGGCATCCACCACATAGCGACTGTCGGAATACACAACCACCGGCAAGGTGTTCTTCTTTATGGCTTCAAGTCCTTTGATCACCGCCATCAATTCCATCCGGTTATTGGTGGTAATCCGGTACCCCTGGGAAAACTCCCTACGGTAGTCGCCCCAGATGAGCAGGACCCCATAACCACCCGGACCAGGATTTCCGCGTGAAGCGCCATCTGTATACATCGAAATGCTGTTCATGGGTTTGTTTGGTAGGCAACCCGTTTCACCTCCCGGCAGAACGGATTGAGATAGAGGTCGTCGAGGCCGATATATTCGAATCGTTTGAACCGCACATCGTTGTGCTTGTAGCCCATGATTTTAGGGTGGAAATCGAGAATGTAGGAAAAGGGCAGCACCACACGCCCGTTCGAAGCTGTTCTGATATTCTTGTAAATCATCTCCGAACAATAGAGGCTGTCGTCGGAATGCAGGTTGAAGAAAATGTCGAAGGGGATTTTTTCTTCATAGCCCTTTTGCATAAGGGTATGCAATTTTTGTGTTTCGGCAGGATTCAGCCGGTACTGAAAAAGCCCGAAACCTGTTTTCTGCGAAGGATTCACAAAGGAATCGAAGGCATCGCGGCGGATGGTGCCCGAGGGATTTTCAAGGCCGGTCATGCTGTGGTAGACCATGAACGTATCGCCTTCACGGAAAAGCAATCCGGCATGGGAATAGATGCGATCACGCTTGGAAAAATTCTGCAGGGTAAGGCTTTCATAATCATTGTCGCTGCGCATCACCAGCATGGCGTCTTTCAAGAGGGGTTTCACGGAAAGCACTTCTTTCAGAGAAGCTTCCATTTGCGCGACAGTAAGTCCCGACTCCCGAACCATGACACTGTCGGCCAAGCCGGCTCCCTCCTGTTGTGATACGGTTTTTATTGCCCCTTCATTTTTTCCTGAAGAAGAAGTGCACGCGCCCAGGACTGCCGAAAAAGAGAAAAGGCATATCGGATAGCGAAAAAGTTTTATCAAAAACATGCTCGGATTTTATGGCCGTAGACACGGGAATCAATACCACAGCAGTTCCTGTATCAACATTGGCCGGAAACAAAAAAAGCTGCTCGAAGCAGCTTTTAACATTGACTTATTAAAATCAGTTGAATACTGAAATAAACTCGAACTTATCAATTCCAACACCCAGCCCGTTCGCACCCTGGGGCCCGCCATTGGGTACCAGATAACGGAAACCCAGTCTTGCTTTTTTGGCTATTGGCATTCCAGACACCACAACACTATACTGCTGCCAGTCGCCAGGATAAGAACCAGTGCCCTGCAATTTGAGTTCGGGGTTGATGTCGAGAAGCAGATTGGTAAAATTACCTACCGTGGTGGTGTCGCGCCCAACATCAGCCGAGCTGTTGACCGTATTGAGACGGACCTGAAGCCGGTCGGCACCGACGGCAGGATTATCGTAAGTACGGG
>JBIIDU010000321.1:0-2606 GCA_044238165.1 Ferruginibacter sp.
ATATGGAACCGGCCCAGATGCCCCACTCCGAAGATGCCCAATTTCAGCATACACAATCATAAATTTCATCAAAGATAAGCGGCATTATGCTATTGGCAGAGAGATAGTTGAAGGGCTGCAACTTGCCAGCAAATCCTGATTCGATGGAGTTTTTAATTAAAATTCCAACAGATTTCCTGAGCGGGGATTGCCCAAAAGTAAAGGCGGCTACAACTGCTTTCATTCAATAACCCACATTGCGGGGGCAACCATACTGCCCCTTGCCCAGGTGTCCTTTGTCGGGTCGCTGCTGTAAACGAAAACTGAGCCCCAGCGTGCCGGTGTAGTAGTAATCGTTGATCTTCGGGTTGCCGCGCTTGGCCCCTACCACCGGATACGTGAGTGCAGGTTTCACCTCCGCTCCGCGGAAAGCCATTTCCACGGCCGTTGCGCCATTGTTCGCCAAAAGCGTGTTTTTGTCCGCATAGGTCGTGCTCACATCATCGAGGTAATCGGTAAACAGTATCCGCAAACCCATTTCAGCGCGCAGGCGCAGATTGTCGGACAGCCGGAGCTTGAACCCTCCGCCTAGAGGCAGACCGACCTGGGTGAGCGCGTACTTTTCACGTCCCTGAAAAAAACCCTGACCCTCCGTACCCAACGGCTGCAGAAAAACCTGCTTGCCGTTTTTATCAACGGCATAGGGGTTGAAGTTGAACACGTTGATACCGGTGAACACATAGGGAGTCAGACTCCTCTCATATAGGTTGAAAAGATCGTATTCAATTCCGATATGACCTTCTTTCACCGCAGAGGTGAAACTGAGGTTGCGGTCGGAATTGGGGCCAAGGGCATCTGAAGCGGAAACGGCTGCCGACATGAATGAAGCCCGCAGATGGAGCTTGTCGGTCAATTCAAGGAGCAAGCCACCACCGAAGGCAGGCTTGGACTGGCTGAATGTGACTTTCTTGCTTTGCAGGTCTCCCTGGTAATTGCACACACCGGCAAAAGCAACTGCGTGCAGCATTTGACATTTTGCAACCGGGCAAATGAGGAAGAACAATGCAGAAAAGAAAATACGCATGTGCCGTAAATTGGAGCAAATATAGGGCAGAAAACAGCTGCTATTTTACTCCGGTCCGGCCATGCGTATTTCAAAAAGTTCCGGGTATACAGACCCGAAAGGCATCAGTTCAAAATCTGGACTCCGGGTATGACTGTTGTCTCAACTCCATACAAAAGCCTGACACAGTATACTCCTGCGGGAAAGTGCTGCGGGAGCTGCAGCTGGTATCCGGAACTGCCGCCGGAGTGTGTGATTAGGGTTTTGTAAAGGGTGGCTCCAAAACTGCCGACCAGTTCAACCGTATAACTTCCCCTTGCAAAACTTCTGAGCATCAGATTCAGATTTTTTCCGGCAACGGGATTGGGATAAACCGATGCATGCCGTCCGGATTTCAAACCCTCGAGTTTCACCACGGGGCTATAGGACCAGGAGCCGCTTTCATCAACATTTTTTATGCGGAAATAGGTGGCAATCTCCTGTGCATTCTCCTGTTCCCAATTGTATCTCCGAATCGCGGCAGACATTCCACCCTCTGCCTGTACCCGGCCCGCAGTGCGGAATGATCTTCCATTGGTGCTGCTTTCCACTTCATAATACCGCACACCACGCTCGCCGTCTACCTGCCATCCTACAATGGCTTTCCCATCATGCCGGTTGGCATCCACCGAAAGGAAACGGACCGGCAGCGAATTCAGTGGTTTCCGGAAAATCACCCGGAAGCGATCGCGTGCCCGCGAGCCTGCGTTGGCATCGCAGGTGAAATTGATGCGGGTGGTGTCATTGATCTTCAGTTGCCTTGTTGTACCCAGGTAGCGGTCCATAAGGGTGGCGGTGAGCCCGGGGATGTTGGCAAAACGTGCATCAAATTCGAGTGTGTATTGCTGCATTTGCAGGTTCCAGATTTCAAAATAAACCGTGTCGAATTCAACGATGGCCTGGCGCCCTTCCACCACCAACAAACGGCCGTCGCGTTTGATGGCGAAATTCTCGCTTGAGTTCGACATTTTGAGCGCATCGTCGCCATTGACCGCGTTGGAATAGGCATTGTTGAACACCACCACATTGGCATCCAGCACATCGCCGCCCATACCGCCCAGATCAAACAGGCGGCTATTGAGTTTGTCAATCGGGGGATTATCAGAAGGATGACCGGACGGGCTGCCCGCGTTAGCACATAGAGTCACGAGCATGGCCGCAATCAGTAAATACCCCGGGAGAAGGATCCGAAAGAACGGAGCATCCGGGGAAAGAACTGCTACAGTGGTTTGTTGGTTGCGGGAATTCAGGAAAACATTTTCAGATGAACCGCTTTGGGGGTTGTGTGTGTTCATGAGGGTACATTGATATGTGATACAATATCAAAGGACCATCGGATTTTCAGTATCGGTTTTTAAGGAAATCAGAGTCAGATAAAAGGGCAACGTGCCGCTTCCAGTGTAAAGAATCAAATCCGGTGCCACAGAGAATTCACGAAATAAGAAACGAAGTGGAAACACAAACTGCTGGTTATCAATATGCTTTTTCGTCAATAAGCTCAGTGCTGCAAGATCATAATGGGTCC
>JBIIDU010000080.1:0-9412 GCA_044238165.1 Ferruginibacter sp.
CGAAAGCTGGACCAACTGGGATCCGCAGAACACGTCCTATCCCGCTACTACGGTCAACGTAGCCGCCGGTTACATCCGTTCCAACACCACCTGGACCAGCAACAATGTTTACCTGCTTCAGGGTGTAGTGTATGTCGACAGTCTGGTGACCCTCACTATCGAGCCGGGCACCATCATCCGTGGCGATGCCAACACTGCCAACTCCTCGCTGATTGTGACACGCGGCGGAAGAATCAATGCCGAGGGTACAGTTTGTAATCCCATCGTATTCACTTCGAGCAAAGCGATCGGTGCTCGTGCCCCCGGTGACTGGGGAGGCATCGTCCTGCTTGGCCAGGCCCGGAACAACCAGGGCACCAACATCCTGATTGAAGGATTTGCCGCAAACAACATCGAGGCTTATTACGGTGGCAACAACGACAACGACAATTCCGGCACATTGAAGTATGTGCGCATTGAATACGGCGGATATGTATTCTCTACGAACAATGAAATCAACGGACTCACCATGGGTTCGGTAGGTCGTGGTACCACCATCGATTATGTGCAGACTTCCTTCACCAACGATGATTCCTTCGAGTGGTTTGGCGGAACCGTAAATTGCAAGCATCTTGTAGCTTATCGTGGTCTTGACGATGAGTTTGATGCCGATTTCGGTTGGAGCGGTACTGTACAGTTCGCCCTTGGAGTTAAAGACCCTGCGATTTCCGACAACCCTACCATTTCTACTTCAGAAGGATTTGAAGTGGACAATGATGCTGCTGGAACCAACCAGGGAATCGTTCCCAAAACAAGCGGATCTTTCTACAATGTCACACAAATTGGTGCTTTCCGCTGCGCCAGCAATACGGCCGGATCGGGAGTAACGCCAACAGCCACCGGTTTTCGCCGTGGTGCCCGCTTGCGCAGGAATTGCGACATAAAAATATTCAACAGCATCCTGATGAACAACCAGGTTGGATTGCATGTGGATGGTTCACTGGCTTTGGCTAACATGGATCAGGACTCCCTGTTATACCGGAACTGCATTATTGCCGGTGATTTCAGTACTTCCTTTTCCGCACCTTATGCCGGATTGGCGCGTGCCTATCAGGATGCCGGTACACGCAGCCGTGCCACCAATGCGCTGTACAGCAACGACTCGGTGAACACCTGCAGCCTGCTTACCAATGCCTGGAACTTTACCAACCCCGATTACCGCCCCAATACCTCCGGCGACGGTGCTACCGTGGTGACCAATCTGCAGACGGGCGCTGACCTTACCCCCGGTTTGGATATTGACAACACCTTGTTCACACCAAGCCAGGGTCTCGATTTCGTGGTGAATATATTTGAGAGCGGATCCGGTTCCACCAACGGCATCATTACCATCACCATTCCAAAAATTTCCGGATGGAACATCACGGTTCCAGGCCTGACCCTTTCCTCCACCAATCAGTTGGGAACCAACGGTACCTCGGATGTATTCGGCGGAACGACGAACAACAACGGCGACTGGAATTTCCGTGAAGATGCCAACAACGTGTTCGCTACGTCAAAGGCCGGAGTCGTAATCGGAAAGAGCGGCGCTGCGGCAGTAGGTTTCCGCGCCACACGTAAAGCGTCCACCAGCACAGGTACCAACCAGAACCTGGGTGTGAACCTGAGTGGCGGCGGCGATACAACTCCCGGTAACAACAGCACCGTATCCGGATTCAGTACTTCGAACTAAGAAACACGGACTCAGGCTTCCCGTCCTAAAAAAACGCTGCAGTGGTTACACTGCCAACAGGTGAAATCCCTGTCATTTCGTGCAACCTGCAGCGGACAGGAATCTTATTGCCCGGAATGTCCTCAAGGGTTTGTATCCCGGACATTCGAAAGACAAGAACCAAAACCAACAAAACATGAAAAACCCGGACAAAAACCATAAAAGGGCTTCGGGTTATTCATGGAAACATTGATCAATAAAACAACTAAAATGAAACTCATCAAATCACTCCTGCTGTGCTTTGCAGTTGTCTTCTCTATCATGGGGGCAACCGCACAGAACTGCTCGATTAACCTGCTTACGCTGAACTCCGGCATCGTGAATCAGAACGGTACGGTGTTCCTTCAGGTGGATATCGGCAATACCGACGCATCGCTGTCGGTACCTTCGTACAAACTGCGCCCGCAGATTTCAGTTCCCGCTATCGTGACCATTCCCACCTCGGGGCATCAGCTTCCCAGCGGCTGGGCGATCACAACTACCGTTGGAACAACGACCACAGGGAATACGATCCGCCTTACCAACGGAACCGACAACATTCCTCCCCAGACCACGCGTACCATTCTGATTGCCTTGCAGGGCGTAACCATCGGTGGTCCTTCCACCATTTCCGGCAACCTGCTTTTCTCCAACGGTGTTGCTCCGGGTTCGGCTTCGGGAACATCACTTCCCGGAGACAATACAGCCGACAACACATCCACTTCCACTGTTGAGGTAATTGCCGCTCCTGCCTGCGGCATCACCGCTGTTTCCGCATCTGCAGGAACCATTTCTTGCAACGGCGGCACTACAACACTTACCGTTTCAGCTACCGGGGGGTCCGGGCTGGAATACAGCATCAACGGTGGCGCTTTCCAAAGCAGCAATACCTTCACCGTTTCCGCAGGTTCATACACCGCAACTGCCCGTGAAGCTGCCAACACATCCTGCAGCCTGGCCGCAACATCGGCCACCGTTGTTACCCAGCCTACCGCGGTATCTGTTTCCGCTTCAGCCGGAACCATTGCGTGCAACGGCGGCACCACCACACTTACCGCATCGGGTTCGGGTGGAACGGGTACACTGCAATACAGCATCAACGGAGGTGCCTTCCAGTCGGGCACAACCTTCACCGTCAATGCCGGCGGTTCACCCTACACAGTAACTGCCCGTGATGCCAACAGTTGTACCGCAACTTCTTCTTCTGTACCCGTTACACAGCCCACCGCAGTTTCGGCCTCCGGTTCCGTGAGCACACCGATTACCGTCATCGGTGGCACCGGCGCCATCACCGTTACTGCTTCCGGCGGTACCGGTTCAAAAACTTATGTGATTACCAGCGGCACAACCATCAACACTACCGGTGCCAGCACCGGCGTATTCACCGGACTGCTTGCCGGTACCTACACGTTCACGGCCACCGACGCCAACAGCTGTACAGGAGTCACTTCTTCTGTAGTTCTTTCTGAAGGCGCTTGCACACTCGCTGTTTCCGCTTCGGCTGGAACCATCTCGTGCAACGGCGGAACCACCACCCTCACCGCTATAGCCAGCGGAAACAACAGTGCGGCTGTTGAATATAGCCTCAACAGCGGTTCATTCCAGTCGTCGAACACCTTCACGGTTTCTGCCGGTGCTTCTTATGTTGTAACTGCCCGTCTTTCCGGCAATACCGGATGTACGGCCACTTCCAACACCGTTTCTGTTTCGCAGCCTACGGCCATTTCTGCCAGTGCTTCAGCCGGATCCATCGCCTGCAACGGCGGTAACACAACGCTTACTGTTACCGCTTCTGGCGGCACCGGTTCGCTCGAATACAGCCTCAACGGCGGCACCTTCCAATCGGGCAACACCTTCACCGTAAATGCAGCCGGTTCACCCTATACCGTTACCGTACGTGATGCCAACTCCTGCACGGCCAGCACTTCGTCAGTAACTGTCAGCCAGCCTGCTGCCGTTCCTGCTCCATCTATTTCTTCCACCAACAACGGCAACAATACCTTCACGCTTACAGCAACCGGATTTACCGGCACATTGCTGTGGAGCACAGGCGCCACCACTGCCTCCATCCTGGTATCTACCGCCGGCACATACACTGTTACTCAAACAGTAGGCGGATGTACAAGCGCGGCGGCTTCACAAACAGTAACGCTGGGTAATTCCATCGCCGATCCTGCAGTCGGACAGCTCTACTTCACCACCCTTGCTGATGCCACACAAAGCGCCAACACACTGGCTTTCGGTCAGAACTACAAACTGAACATTCCGGTGTTCAACCTGAACCAGTTTACTGAAGTGCCTTCCAGCTCCATCAACCTGCGCATCAACCTGGGTACCCGTATCCGTCTCGCTTCCGGCTTTGACCTGACTACAGCTCCGTTGAGCCAGTATTTCAGTTTCAGCGCCGCCATCGTGGCCGACAGCCAAATCGTAACCGGCGTTCAGATCGCACCCGTTCCTGCCGATTTTGACGGCGTGGCCACACTTCAGGTGGACGGCATCCTGTCATGCACTTCGGAAACAAGGGCTTCCATCGTCATCACCAACTCTTCGGCTTCGGTAACCGACGAAGATCTGAACAACAACAACGCCCGTTTGCGCTATACCCTTCCTGTTACCCTTTCTGCCACTCCGGTTAATGTAACCTGCTTCGGCGCCGCCAACGGAAACATCACCGTGGTAGCCAGTGCGGGTACTACCGTTGTTTTCCGCAACAGCTCAAGCCAGGTGGTAACGGCTCCTTTCGGACCAGGTACATATACCGTAACCGCAACTGCCAGTGCCGATGCCAATATTGGAACAACCTGCAGCAGCGAGCAAACAGTTACCATTTCTCAACCTGCCCAGCTCACGCTGACGCTGGCCGGAACAACCGCTGCCATCTGTAACGGTGGAAACACCGGAACCATCACCGTAGTGGGCGGGGGCGGAACCGCACCTTACGGCTTCACCATCGCAGGACCTACCGTGAACACTACCGGTGCAACATCCGGTATCTTCAGCGGTCTTACTGCAGGTAACTACACCGTAACGGTAACCGATGCCAACGGCTGTACCGCTCAGGTTTCAGCTACCGTATCGCAGCCTACCGGCACCGCCACCGACCTCTCGCTGGGAAGCGATATCACCGGAAGCCTGTTCGCAACACCGGGCACATCGCAGACCATCGTGTACAACATCTCTGAAATTGCAGGTAATGCGGCTGTGGGCGATACCCTGCGGATTACAAGGGTTTCCGGATTCGACATCAGCTTCAATACTTCGCTTACGAGCGTAGTGATTGCGCCCACCAACTACACGCTCGACAACCCGAACTGGAAAGTGGACAACAGCAACCCTGCCTTCGTATCGCTGATCCTTAAAGCTTCGGGTGGAGCCGCCGGTCCCGGTATCATCAATTGCGGTGAAACTGTACGGATCGCAGTAACGCTTACACGCAACACATCCGACATCTCGACCTTCCCGCTGAGCGCGCGGTTGAGAAAAGCAAACGGTGAATTGAATTTGAGCAACAACTTCAACTCAATCATCTTCACTGCCGACTAAGCACCAACAACACCAAAGGGGTGATTCAACCCACCCCTTTGGTTATTTTGAACATTCAAAATACACGACATGAAAAAAGCTAAAATGATAAAGGGGTACTTCGCCGGAAGTCTGATGCTCGCTGCCGTGCTCATGGGTAGCGGCGTACAAGGACAGGCCGTCATGGCCGATGCCCGGCTGGGTGCGGTTACACTGGTGGACGAGCAGGGCTTTGCGCTGGATGCCGATTATGTGCAACCCGATGAACTGATCCGTCTCAAAGTTCCCGTAATCAACGAGAATCACGGCCAGGCCCTTCCTGCCGGAAGCTGCATGATCAAGATCGGATTGGGTTCCAAGTTGGTTCTTGACCCCGCGTACGACCTAAACAGCACGGCCATGAACCGTTATTTCCGCTGGACCGCCGCTCCCAACAGCGGTCAACAGCAGATCATCGGCGAACTGATTGCTCCGCTGCCCGCATCGCTTGAAGAAGTGAACGTGGCCTTTCGCGTTAAAGGCGCACAACTGGGCAACTCGGCCATCACTGCCAACTTTCTGATCACCAACCACAACACGCGCCAGATTCTTTCGGATGAGGATGGTGCAAACAACGCCTCTTTCCTCAACTACAAAGTCAGCAACCGTCCTGCTCCAGCCACCGTAACTACGGTAACCGATATTGCCAAGACGGGTTGTACCCTTGAGATCCGCTTTGCAGCCGACCGCGAAGTCAACCTGAGCCGCTTCGAAATCGAGGCAGGCCGCAATGAGTCTTCCTTCGAGCGCATTGCAACGGTTTCAGCCATCGGTGCGCTGAACTATGCCCAGACGGTGGAGATTCCCGCTTCACTCCGTGCACAGCAAATTTTTGTGCGCATCCGTACCATCGAGCGCAGCGGCCGTTCGTTTTATACGGCAGCCCGTTCCATAAACGGTCAGTGTGCGGCACTTCCGCTCAAGCTCACCTTGTATCCCAATCCTGCATCCAAAATCACCGACCGGGTGACCATTGCCACCACGCAAGGTTTGTTCAGCGGTCAATACCGGGTGCGGATGATGGATATGTCGGGCAAACTGGTGCTGGTGAAAGACATCAACCTGGCCGGTGTTCCGAACTTTGTGCTGCCTTTCGGCAACATCGCATCCGGCAAGTACCTCATCCAGCTTTCCACCGCTGAACAAGAAGTGGCCGGATTGCTGCAATTCGAACGATTATAAGGATCGTATTTTTCTCTCGATTGGGTTTAATGGAGCATGCATGGGTAAAACTGTGCATGCTTTTTTTATGGTAAGGATTTCAGGACTGCTTAGGCAAGCTTTTGAATGCGATGCTGTTTGAACTATGATTTAATACGAAAGTGACTTTACTTTTAGCCCAAAAATATTTCAGTATAATGCCGATGTGATAGCTGTTTGGACCAATATCATTGGTCCATTACAGATATCCAATCGGTATAAATGATTGAATAAGGACCATGATGAATACCATATATGCAGGGAGCTTCCTCTTCCTCGGTGGTCGCTGTACTCACCGACCACTAAAGTGATAGCATATCGACAGGACTTGCACCTGGCAAGTCAGAGTAGAGGCGGCATGTATTATTTTGTCTGAATCAGGATTTACAGGATTACAGGATTGGAGGATTTTGTGTTTGTCTGAAACACTGATTACGCAGATTTTTTTACGCAGGGTTGAGGGAGGATCGTGGTCAGTCTCCCTCTTTTGGGCTCGAGGGGGCTAATTTTTTTTCACGCAAAGCCCTTCAGGGTGGTGTCAAGTGGTAAATGTTAAATTTTGAATGAAGTGCCGGTGATTAATAGTGGATACCCGTGCCCCGGTTCGTGGCTCACGAACCGGTATTGTGTAAATCGATTTTGCCTTAACCTTGATTAAAATGATGAAATGATGACTATGCTTTAGGGTACGAAAAAATCCCACCCGTAATAAAAATCCCGGAAATCCTAAAATCCTGTAAATCCTGATTCAGACAATTTATTTCACTCAAAGGCCTAAGTAATACTAACCGGAAGAAAAATCCGGGTAATCGTGTAAATCCCGTAATCGTGTTCAGACAAAAACACCGGGTTTCACGCACAGATACTATGCTCCGTAAATCAAGGCAATCCGCGAAATCCCTTGATCCGCTAAATCTGCGATTCAAAAAAAATAACCACTGGGTTGAGCAGAGTTCCTATCCTGCAAATCCTAAAATCCTGCGAATCCTGATTCAGACAATTTATTTCACGGAGAGACGTAGAGGAGAAAACGCTAAGGCCGCAAAGGAATTCTGCCAAAGTCAACCTTTTACCACAGGGGCCACAAAGATTTTTCACAAGGAACACAAAGAGAGTCATGGAATTTAACGCATCTAATCACATCGGCGTCCCTTATGAATGATGGTTCAAAAAATCTGCGTAATCCCTTAATCTGCGTAATCTGCGATTCAGACAGCAACGAAAATATTTGCCGAATGGGTTAAAGACTGTTCGGGTGATCCGTTTTCTTTCCGGTATCATTGCTTTACAAACCGGAGCACGGCATTCAATTTAACGTTGTCCGAAACCCTGATTTGATAGGAGCCCGGAGCCAGACCGTTTACCGGAACCCGAATCGGTGCTGTAGCAGTTACCATTTGTTGTTGTACCAAAAGTTTTCTTCCGGCCAGATCGAAAAGTTCCAGCAGCATAAGGCTCCCTTGAAATTCGGGTGAGAGGCTGATGAGAACAACCGGCTCCTGATGAACCGGATTGGGGTAAAGGAAAGATCTACCGGAAACACCGCAACGTGTATCTACCTGCACCGTTTCGCTGAAGCGGAAACTGCCGTCGGCATCCACCGATCGGATTCGGACCAATAGTCGTTCGGTAGAAAGCGCTTGCGATATGGGGGCTGCATATTCATATTGATTTCGCCGGGCAGCAATTATTTGCGCCGCCCGGATGAAAGGAGCTCCGTTCGCGCTCAGTTCCACATCATAATGGCTGAGATTCCATTCGTTTTCTACCGTGAAACGGATAGCCATGTTGCAATTGCGGCTAGCGGCACTCAGTCCGGTGAAGCGCACCGGAATGGGATCTGCAGGAATGATCTTGTACTGCCGGAATGAGGAATTGTTGGCCGGGTTTTCGTCGGAAAGGATGACCGGTGTATTGTGGTTGGTAATGAGAAAGTTGGCCGTGATGGTCGAATAGCCCAATACGATTCCCTGCACGTTGAAGCGTGCGGTATCGGCATAGCCGGGCGGCAGGGTGGCTATCAGGTTTCCTGTAAGCTGCCATTGCCCACCGGTATTTTCCAGGAGCCAGTTGAAATAGTTGCTTGTATTGGACTGCGAGAGGTTGAAGCCGGGTGCCAGGTTCATCTTGGACCCCAGCCCGATTTTCAGTTTACAGCTTCCCGCCGGCACTCCGTTGCCGGTATTGAGGTTTTTTACCGGCACATTGAGCCGGGCCACATAGCCCAGCGGCATGGTATCGTCGATGGGTACACCTGCCAGGTCGGTGAAGAAAACCTGCTCTAGCGCCGGGTCGGAATTGAGCTGTGCCGAGGCGGCATTGATCATAAGTACAAACAATGCAAGGAAAAAATAGCGCATGACATGAGGTTGAAGAGGTGATGGGGTCCGGTTTCCGGAGGGCTCTATTTTCTGGATACGGGATTAATAACAGAGCCGTGAAATTAGCGTGAAGCCCGGTGCAGCCATATTATGTTTGTGTTGTGTTTCGTTTACAATTAGATAATATTAAGTTAATGAATCCGCAACGCTGTTCCGCCCTGTGCTGACTACTTTTACCGCGTTGCCCCGTTCTTGCCGGTGGGGGAACTTCCTGATAATTTTCTACCATGTGCAATAATTTGTGGAAGGGGTTGCTTGCTGTCGGGATGTGCTTTTTGTACCTCGGCACAGCGGCCCAGAATGTGAGCATCAATCTGCTCACACACGAGGCGGGCATTGTTGGCCGCAACGGATTGCTGGTACTTGAAATAACCATCAACAACAGCAGTGCAACCGATACGGTGGCCTCCTTCAAGCTGAGGCCCCAGGTGAGTATCCCGTCGAAACTGGTAGCAGTAGCCGATACCGGACACGTGATGCCGGCCGGTTGGTCGATTGTATACAACATGGATGGGGTGGTACGATTTTCGAACGGCAG
>JBIIDU010000323.1:0-2587 GCA_044238165.1 Ferruginibacter sp.
ACGGGAACCTGCACGTGCGCATCCGGAAAGAGGGCCATCCGCACAGCCTGAACAATCCGGCCGTGGTTCCTGCATTGCGTGCCCTTTTCACCTTGGTCCGGAATCTGGGAGGAACCATCAGCGGAGAACACGGTATCGGTCTGCTGCAGAAAGACTTTCTGGATATTGTTTTTAAGGAAAAACACCTGGAACTGATGCGCGGCATAAAAAAAGTATTCGACCCCGGGGGCATCCTGAATCCCGGAAAAATCTTCAACCAATAGGTACACGCATGCGAAGCATTATCCTTATCGCTCTCCTGTTGTTTTTTTTGGAGTCGACTGCCCAGGTTGCCGACTACGGCAATGATGCGTCTGAACCAGCCGACGGATTTTTCAAAAAAGAGAAACTGTTTACCGGGGGCAGTTTCACCTTTTCTTTTCTCAACAACGGTATTGCGTTCGGTGTCAATCCCCATCTGGGCTATAGTGTCACTCCCTGGCTGGACCTGGCTTTGAGCATCAATTTCAACCACATCGGCCAGCGCGATATCCAGCTCGCCGGCGACAAGATCCGAGACATGATTGTTGCACCTGGCGCCTTTATCCGACTCTTCCCGGTAAACTTTTTGTTTGCCCAGGCTCAATTCGAACACAACTGGATCACGCAACGCTATGTCTATCCGTCCGGCAGCCCGTTCCCCGAAGACAAGACAAAGCTGAAGGCAGCCAGTTTTCTGGTAGGTCTGGGTTATTCCGGCAACCGCAGGCCCGGGCAGAATTCCTATTTCTATTTTACGGTGATGTACGATATCTTGGAGGATCCCTCATCGCCCTATGTCAATAACGGGGGTCGTGCTTTCCCGATATTCCGGGCCGGTGTCAACATCGCGCTTTTCCAGCGCCGTTAGATGCACGAGGTATTTTCAAGGAGTTGCCCCGGAAACGAAAATTTCTTCGGGAGTATTCACGATACGGATATTCTTTTCCAGCGGCTGGTAAAGAAACGCTTCCTCGCCCATTTTTTCCAGGTGGCGGATGAGTGCGTCGTAAAAACCGGCGGTGTTCAGAATGATGACCACCAACTGGTGGATGCTGAGCTGGTTCCAGGTGAGCATTTCAAAAAGTTCGTCAAGTGTGCCGAAGCCTCCGGGCAGGATGATGGCGATGTCGCATCTTTCAAAGAGCATTCTTTTCCGCTGGTGCATGTCTTCCACAACCAGTAGTTCGGTGATGCCGGTGTGCTGGTTCTCCCGGTCAATCAGTAATTGGGGCATGATGCCGGTGACCTGCCCGCCTGCAGCCAGCACACTGTTGGCTACTTCCGCCATCAGTCCGTTGTTCCCACCGCCGTAGATCAGGCGGCAATTGTTTGCAGCAATGAGTTTTCCCAGCCTGGCCGTATCGGATAAAAACTGAGGATTGCGTCCCGGCCTGCTGCCGCAGAATACGGCGATTGATTTGTTCTGCATGTTTTTGATTTAGGTTTCGAAGGATGGCCGTTTGGCTGCGTCGGACAAATATTTGCGCAAAGACACAAAGTTTTTATCTATTTTCAACCCGATTTTTGTTCAACAGCCCTTTATGTCCCCTGTTCTCCTGTTTTCTTTTGTGATCGGCTACTTCCTACTGCTGCTGGCCGTTGCTTATTTCACCAGCCGCAACAGCAACAACGAATCGTTCTTCATCGGCAACCGCAAAAGCAACTGGATGCTGGTGGCCTTCGGCATGATCGGCACTTCGCTCAGCGGGGTCACGTTTGTGAGTGTTCCGGGCGGGGTAGGAGCCGGGAATTTTTACTACTTCCAGGTGGTGCTGGGTTACCTGCTTGGCTATGCGGTCATTGCCTTTGTGCTCATTCCGCTCTATTACCGGATGAACCTGACCAGCATCTACACCTATCTGGAACGCCGCTTCGGTATGAATGCACATCGTGCGGGCGCCTTCTTCTTCATCTTGTCGCGCACCGTGGGAGCCACCGCCCGGCTCTACCTTGTGATCAGTGTGCTGCAACTTTTCATATTCAACCGGATGGGCATCCCTTTCGAAGCCACCGCCCTGGTCATCCTGTCGCTCATTTTGCTCTATACTTTTGAGGGTGGGGTCAAAACGATCATCTATACAGACACCTTGCAGACCGCCGGGATGCTGACCGGACTTGTAGTTTGCACCATCGTACTCATCAAAGCACTCGGAACCGATTTCAGCGGAGCGATGCAACTGATGTCCGACAAGGGTTACACCCGCATTTTCAATACGGATGTGTATGCGCCTTCCTTCTTCCTCAAACACTTGCTGGGCGGTATGTTCATCGCCATCGCCATGACGGGGCTCGACCAGGAAATGATGCAGAAGAACATCAGCGTGAAGACCCTCCGCGATTCACAGAAGAATATCATGACCTTCTCGTTGGTTTTGCTGGTTGTGAATTTCCTGTTTCTGGTTCTGGGCGGAGTGCTCTATCTGTACGCGGCCCAGAAAGGCATCCAGGTTCCGCCGGACGACCTGTTTCCGACCATCGCCCTGAGCGATACGTTCAGCGGAACCATCGGAGTCATCTTCATCATTGCGCTTATATCGGCCCTGTTCCCCAGTGTTGACGGGGCAAT
>JBIIDU010000081.1:0-9327 GCA_044238165.1 Ferruginibacter sp.
GGCGCCTGATCCGCGAGCAGCCGCAACAGTATTTTGTATCCTCCTGTCAGCCTTTCCTCCGCCGAATCCCATTCATTCAGCCCGATTCTGTTTCCGATTTTTGTAAATGGCTTTTCCTGCAGCAGCTGTTGAAAGCTGTGGTTTGTCATTTCCCGGAGCGGAAGAAAATTATTCCGCTCAAAATGATGGTGCCAGGGGCTATCGGAAACGCAGAGGCTGAAATCGGCGTCCCTGAGTTTTTCATATCCTGCAAGCAGCCTGCCTTTGTATTTTTCTTTGTATGCACCATGAAGCAGCAACTGCGTGCTGAAGAAATTGCCCCACCAGAAAATCGTGCGGATAGCGAGGATTTCTTCGTTTTTGAAGCAGCGGGGAAAATCGAGCACCACATAGGGCAGTCCGAGGTATTGTTCGCCCCGCGAAATCTTGGCGGACAGGGCGAAAGGAGATTGCGCTTCAGGTTTCCCGAATTCATGAAGCACCAGGTCATGCTGCGCAGCATGAACCGCTCCGAAAAGACAAATCACTTTGTTGATGATATCCTGCTTGGTCTTGATCCATCCGCTGTTCGTCACCAGTTCAAGTTCCTCGGCCGAAAGCGTTATTTTTGAAAGCTTGTTTGCCATACCAGGGCATCAAGTTACGGAATTCGACCTACGGGTTTCAGAAAAACCGGTACATTGAAAAAACTCGACCTCCTGATCCTGCGGTCTTTCACCGGGCCCTTCGTCGTCACCTTCTTCATCGCATTCTTCGTGCTGATGATGCAGACGCTCTGGAAGTATATCGACGACCTGGTAGGGAAAGACCTCGACCTGCTGACCATCCTGTCCTTTGTGTGGTACGCGAGCGCCTCGCTGCTGATTCTTGCATTGCCCATCGCCATCCTCATTTCCTCCATCATGACGTTCGGCAATATGGGCGAGCGGTTCGAACTGGTGGCCATCAAATCGGCGGGCATATCGCTGCTGCGTTTCATGCGGCCGCTGATCCTATTCTCTGTTTTCCTCTGCGGTATCAGTTTTTTGTTCGCCAACTATGTCATTCCTTACGCGAACCTCAAGTTCAAGACCATCTATTTCGACATCATGTACAAGAAACCGGCGCTCGACCTGAAGGAAGGTACTTTCTTTTCGGTGATACCGGGCTATGCCATCAAGGTGTCGGCCAAGGACAAGGACCAGCAGCGTATTTACGGCGTGGTGGTATATGAGCAACAGGGATTGCTGCAAGACAACTGCATCGTGGCCGAGAAAGGACGCATGCAGCTTTCCTCCGATAAGCGGTTTCTGGAGTTCCGCCTCCAGAACGGGTACCGCTATCAGGAGCGCGGCAATATGGGCGATACGGCCACCGAGTTCATACGTATGCGCTTCAGTGATTATGTCAAAGTGTTCGACGTCTCGTCGCTGAAGATGAACAACACTTCCGATACCCTGTTCCGGAACGACTCGCGCATGCTCAATATCGTACAACTGGAACGGAATATCGACTCGTTGAAAAAGCTGGCCGACAGTTCGGATCGGCGTTTTCGCCGTGAGCTTGGCCGCCCTTTGCATTATGCCGCCCTGCCCGACAGCATCTGGAAAAAAGCCCGCAATGCTCCTCCGTCTCGCTTAGATACCAGTTTCCTGGCAAGCCTGCCCGACTCGCTTCGGCTGATTGTGCTGGACGGGGCCATCAATACCGCCGCATCGATCCGGAACACCTACCAGTTTTCAGCCGCAGACCTGGCCGCCAAACGGCTCGATACCCGATTCAGCCGGATTGAATGGCACCGGAAGTTTTCGCTCTCCCTGTCGTGCCTCGTGCTTTTTTTCATCGGGGCTCCGCTTGGATCTATCATCCGGAAGGGAGGTATGGGCATGCCCCTGGTGATTGCCCTGATATTTTTCATCATCTTTCATTTGCTCAATATCTTCGGGGAGAAATTCGCCAAGGAGGAAGTGACACCGCTGGTCTTCGGCATGTGGATGCCCATCCTGGTGCTTGTTCCTGTAGGTGCGTTCCTGACTTACAAGGCGATGAACGATTCGCAGTTGTTCAACCGCGAGTTCTATCACCGGATGATTGCAAGGCTACGCCGGTTCGTTCCTGTCCGGTAGCGAATGAAGGAGGCCCCGATGCCGGCCAACATAAACAGGCTTCAATTGTTTATGAGGCAGCATATTGTTTGAGGTGAAAATTATTTCGGATATGGCTATACGGAAATAAACTTTTTAAAAGAGTTATAATGCATCAATACCCCAGCCGCCGCAATTTCATCCGTCATTCATTGAAAGCAGGAATGCTCGGGTTTATCAGTGTGCAGCCCGGAATCGATTTGCTTGCACAATTCTCTCGTGTAAATGGCGGGTTCAGCCAGCAGCCCCTCCCGTATGCTTACGATGCGCTGGAGCCCTTTGTCGACAAGGCTACCATGGAGCTGCATTATTCCAAACATGCGGCAGCCTATTGTAAAAATCTCAACGATGCCGTGTCCGCCGAACCGGCTGCCCTGGGCAAAACCCTCCAGGAACTGCTCGGTCGGATTTCAACATACAGCACGAAGCTGCGGAACAATGGCGGCGGGCATTTCAATCACGAGTTTTTCTGGCAATGCATGAAAACCCCGGGGAACGGGCAAAGCCCAAACCACCCACTGCTTAAGGCCATCAATAAAGACTTTGGCAGCATCGGAGAAATGAAAAAGCAGTTCGGCGACGCTGCGAAAAACCGTTTCGGAAGCGGCTGGGCATGGTTGGTTTGCACCACGGAAGGTAAGTTGTCGGTCTGTTCAACCCCCAACCAGGACAATCCGCTGATGGATATCGCCGAGGTGAGGGGCAGGCCTCTGCTGGCCCTGGATGTCTGGGAGCATGCCTATTATCTCCATTACCAGAACCGCCGTGCAGAATACATCGACGCATTCTGGAACTTGGTGAACTGGGATTTTGTGTCCCTGCAGTTCAGTCAACGTTGAATACAATCAAATCATAAAAAAAAAACGATGGAAGTCTGGAAAGCTTATCAGGAAAAACACCGCGATCGTTTCATGGACGAGTTGCTTGAATTGTTGCGCATTCCCAGCATCAGCGCCAAATCGGAGCATAAGAGCGATATGGTGCGGTGTGCGGAAGCGGTACGCACCCGTTTGCTGGAGGCAGGTGCCGGCAAGGTGGAAATTTATGCTACGCCCGGACACCCTATCGTGTACGCCGAGAAAATCATCGACCCCGCCCTGCCGACCGTACTGGTTTACGGCCACTACGATGTGCAGCCTGCTGAGCCGCTTGAGCTCTGGAAAAGCGGACCGTTCGAGCCTGTGATTGTTGACGGGAAAATTTTTGCCCGGGGCAGCTGCGACGACAAGGGCCAGTTTTACATGCACATCAAAGCGCTGGAAACCCTGGTGAAAACCGATACGCTTCCGCTCAATATCAAGTTCTGCATTGAAGGCGAAGAGGAAGTAGGCTCTCCTCACCTGGCCGGTTTTGTTTCGGCCAACAAATCGCTGCTGCAGGCCGATTGCGTGCTGATCAGCGACAGCGCCATGATCAGCATGGACACACCCAGCATGGACATTGGCGTAAGGGGGTTAAGCTATATCGAAGTGGAAGTGACCGGACCCAACCGCGACCTGCACAGCGGTGTATATGGAGGCGCAGTGGGTAATCCGATCACCCTGCTCGCAAAAATGATTGCCTCGCTGCACGACGAGAACAACCACATCACCATTCCCGGCTTTTACGATGATGTGGTGGAAGCTACCGCGGCCGAGCGGTCCATGATGGCGGAAGCACCTTTCGATGAGCAGGAATACCGGGAAGACCTGGGCGTTAAAGCACTTTGGGGCGAAAAGGGCTACAGTACCAACGAACGTACCGGCATTCGCCCTACCCTTGAGCTCAATGGCATCTGGGGCGGATATACCGGCGAAGGGGCCAAAACGGTACTGCCTTCCAAAGCCTTTGCAAAGATTTCGGCCCGGCTCGTTCCCAACCAGCAATCCGATAAAATCACCCGGCTGTTGATTGACCATCTGCAGTCCATAGCCCCGCCCAGCGTAACGGTGAAAGCCTCGCTGCATCATGGCGGCGAACCCTACATGACCCCTATTGACAGCCGTGCTTACCGGGCCGCTGAAAAGGCCATGGAAAAGGCTTTTGGCAAAAAGCCGATACCGGTAAGGGGGGGAGGAAGCATTCCCATATGCTCTCTTTTCGAGAAGGAGCTGGGCGTTAAAATAGTTTTTATGGGATTCGGCCTTGACAGCGACAATCTCCATAGCCCGAACGAAAAGTTCAACGTGGAGAATTATTACAAAGGCATCGCTACCATACCCTGGTTCCATCAATTTTTCGCCCGGGAGACCGGTTGACGGTCCCGGCGATAGGGGGAGGCCGGTAATTTTTTGGATTTTCAGGCCTCCTTACCTATCTTCGCCTGCCTTCCAATAGATATGAAGGATAAACCCTAATTGTTCATACCCAAAAAAATTTCTATTTTTTATGGCTGTTAAAATGCGTCTGCAGCGCCATGGGTCCAAAAAAAGACCCTTCTACTTCATTGTGGTAGCTGACGGAAGAAGTCCCCGCGACGGAAAATTTATTCAGAAACTCGGCACCTACAACCCGCTTACCGTGCCCGCCACCATCCAGGTCGATCGTCAGAAGGCCCTTGATTGGTTGCACAAAGGGGCCGAGCCTACCGACACCGTGCGCCGCATCCTGTCGTTCAAAGGTGTGCTTTATCTGAAGCATCTGCTCCGCGGAGTGGGCCTGGGTTTGTTTGATGAGGCTGTTGCCATGCAGAAATTTACTGCCTGGAGTTCCGATCATGAGGCCAATGTCATCAAGCGCCAGAGTGCACATAAAAAGGCCCGTGCCGACAAGCGCAACCAGCCTGTGGTGAAGAAAGTGTCCGAAACGCCTCCTGTTGCTGAACCGGCTCCGGAAGCCGCTCCGGAACAACCAGAAGCCAAATCTGAGGAATAATGTTCCTGTATAATTTATGCGGCCCTGTAACTCGTTTACAGGGCTTTTTTTTAAGCAGGATTCTCCGGACCAAATAATCGCTTTTTCATGGAGCAATATTTCCAAATCGGAAAACTGGTGGCCAGTTTCGGACTGAAAGGGGAACTGGTGCTGCAACACAGCCTGGGTGCAATAAAGTCGGTCAGTGATATGAAAGTGCTGTTCATTCAGGATGCGCCCGATAGTTTTCTCCCCTATTTTATAAGGGCGGTGAAAGAGAAACAACCCGGGGAACTGCTGTTGGCCATTGAGGGGGTAGATACCCCGGAGCAGGCCCGTAAACTGACACCAAAGTCTGTTTGGCTGAGCGCCGAATCGTTCAACCGGCTGGCTGCCTCCTCCTCGGTGCTTTCAGTACTGGGTTACCGCCTCATCAACGGAACCGAAGATCTCGGAGAAATTATTGAAGTAATCGAGCAACCGCATCAGCTTTTATATTCCATCCTGCTTGGCGAAAAAGAGGCCTACATTCCCATTCATGAAAAGACGCTCCGCAAAATTGATACCCGGAATAAGAAGGTATTTGTCGACCTGCCCGAGGGGTTGCTGGAAATTTATCGGTAAATTGTAGTCTCGTTCACGCTTATTCCGGTTCAGTTCATTTTACGGTTTCATGCATCAGGAACCCCGCCGCATTGTTGCCCACCTCGACCTCGACTCATTTTTCGTGTCGGTGGAAATCCTCAACGATCCCCGATTGAAAGGCCTGCCCGTGATTGTGGGAGGCCGTGACAGGGGTGTGGTGGCTGCATGCAGTTATGCTGCCCGTCAATTCGGAGTTCATTCGGGTATGTCCTCTGCTGCAGCCCGTAGGCTTTGTCCACAGGCGGTCATCATCAGCGGCCGCAGAAATGATTACGGCCGTTATTCACGGTGGGTAACGGATATTGTGGCCGCCAGAGCGCCCCGGTTCGAAAAGGCATCTATTGATGAATTCTATATAGACCTTACGGGTATGGATCGTTTTTTTGATCCGCTCGACTGGACTATCCGCCTTCGGGAAACCATCATGTCGGATACCGGTCTGCCCATCTCCTTTGGACTTTCCGGCAACAAGATGATGGCCAAAATGGCCACAAACGAGGCCAAGCCCAACGGCTTCCTGCATATACCTGCAGGCAGGGAAATAGAATTTCTGAAGCCCCTGCCGGTAGGAAAAATTCCCGGCGTAGGCGAATCCACACAAAGCCTGTTGACGGCGATGGGGATTGTCACCATAGCCGATGTGCAACAGCGTTCCCCCGAAGATCTCATCGGGCTTTTGGGAAAATGGGGCGAAATCCTCTGGCAGAAAAGTAACGGGATCGATCTTGGTCAGGTGTCGGACGAACATGAGCCCAAATCGGTTTCGTCGGAACATACGTTCGATCAGAATGTTACAGATAACGTCATGCTGCACGCCGAGCTGGTGCGGCTCACCGAAAAAGTGGGATTCGCGCTCCGTGCCGAAAAAAAAATGGCGGGTTGTGTGACTGTCAAGATCCGATACCCCGATTTTGAGACCACCACCCACCAGAGCCGGATCTTTCATACAGATGCCGACGGGGAAATCATTCCGGTAGTGAAGGCGCTGTTTGCCCGTTCCTACGATACAGCCCGTCCGGTGCGTTTGCTGGGTGTTCGGCTGAGTGAGTTTTCTTCCGACGCTGTTCAGGGAAATCTGTTTGAACCCCAGGAGAAAAAGAAGGAGTTGTATGCGGCCATCGATGAAGTGAAAAACCGATTCGGGCGGCTGAAAATTAAAAGGGCCTCTTCCGGCTGAGGATGGGGTAATCATTATATTTGGACCTGAAATCCGCTCTTCGGGTATCGGACACCGATATGCTCCGGTGAAACGGCAATTACCAGTTCAATCTTTGTATCATGGACATCTTATCGCTCAGGAATCTGCGTAAATATTTTGCCACCCAGAAAGCGGTCGACGACATCAGTTTCGATATCCGGCAGGGAAGCATCTTCGGGCTGCTGGGTCCTAACGGGGCCGGCAAAACCACGCTGTTGCGGATGATCACCGGCATCTTTTACCCCGATAGCGGCGAAATCTTTTTCGACGGAAAAAAATTCGATCCCAGCCGTGATGTCGCTTTCATCGGCTATATGCCCGAGGAGCGGGGTCTTTACAAGAAAATGAAAATCGGCGAACAGGCCCTGTATCTGGCCCGACTCAAGGGATTGAGCCATCATGAAGCGATGACGCGCGTCAAAGAGTGGTTCATCAGGTTTGAAATGCAGTCTTGGTGGAACAAGAAAGTGGAGGACCTCAGCAAGGGGATGAGCCAGAAACTGCAGTTTGTGACCACGGTACTGCACGAGCCCAAACTGATCATTCTCGACGAGCCGTTCAGCGGGCTCGACCCCGTGAATGCCAACCTGATTAAGGATGAGATCTACGGCCTTGCCCGGCGCGGTTCCACCATCATCTTCAGTACCCATCGAATGGAGCAGGTGGAGGAAATCTGCGACCATATAGTGCTGGTCAACAAGGGGAAGAAGCTGCTTGACGGAACGGTGTCCGGCATCAAAGACCAGTTCAAGGAGCACATCTTTCAGGTGGGTGCCCGTACGAATGCGCACCACCTGGCCACTTTTATTTTTGAAGTGATTCGGCACGACCCGGAAAAACTCTTGCTGAAACTGCAGCACGGCGCGGGCAACAACGATGTGTTACAGCATTTCATCAACCAGGGTGTCACCATCGATTCTTTCAACGAAGTGCTGCCCTCGCTGAACGACATATTCATCCGGCTGGTGGAGGGAACTCCCGAGGCCCGGCAGTTCCAGGAGGGGGCGGCCTGACCGCAGAACGTATCATCAAACCATAAATGTCATTCTTGCATGAATAAGATTGGGATCATCATGAAGCGGGAGTACCTCACACGGGTGAAGAACAAGACCTTTTTGCTGTCTACGTTCCTACTGCCCATTGTGATGATGCTCTTTATTTTCGGCACCGCATTTTTTGCCGCGTCATCCAAAGACAAGCATAAGCGCATAGCGGTGGTCAACGATCCCGGTTATTTCCGGCAGCATATCGGTAAGGACAGTTCCCGCATCGCCTTTGTTTTTGAAACGGCTGTCGACAGTGGCAATTTCGCGGCGCATGGCTACGACGGGGTATTGAATCTTTCCGGTGACAGCGCCGGCCGGCAGTATACCCTTTATTCAACAAGGCCGTTCGGCATTGAAACAAAGGAGGGCATCGAAGAACGCCTGGCAAAAGCATATGAGCAAAACCAGTTACTGCTCAAGGGCATCCGTAAAGAGGTGCTCGACAGCATCTCGCGCCAGGCCGGCAACAGTTTCACTATCGACAACCGTGTGCCGAGTGAAAAGGGCACTTCCGAAAAGGTGAATGCGAAACTGAGTTACGGGGTAGGGTTTGGCTGCGGCATCCTTATCTATATCACCATGTTTGTTTTCGGTGCCATGGTGATGCGGGGTGTCATGGAGGAGAAGACGAACCGAATTGCGGAAGTGATTGTAAGCAGTGTGAAGCCTTTTCAGCTGATGATGGGCAAGATTCTTGGCATCGCGCTGGTGGGCCTTACCCAGTTCGCGCTTTGGGGAATCCTCATCATCGGGCTGTCCACGGTCGTTTCGGCAGTTTTGCCGGGCGAGGTCGTGCAGCAGGCAGGTGAAGCCAACAAAACCATGAGTGCCGCCGGCGGCGATGCAATGGCGCTGGCGAACAACCTTGCCGACCTGAAGCATGCCATCGGCCAGGTGAACTGGTGGCTGGTGATTCCCTGTTTTATCTTTTATTTCCTGGGCGGCTACCTGTTCTATGCGTCGTTGTTTGCAGCAGTGGGCAGCGTGATCAATGAAGATCCGCAGGAGGCTCAGTCCCTCATGCTGCCTATCACGATGCCCATCATTTTCGCGTTCATCATCATGAGCAGCAACCTCGATTCGCCCGACAGTCCTGCGATGGTATGGGCGAGCATCATTCCTTTTACTTCGCCCATAGTGATGATGGGGCGGATACCCGCTGGTGTTCCCGCCTATCAATTGATCTCATCGGTGCTGCTGCTGGTTGCTGGGTTTCTGTTCACCACCTGGCTTGCCGGGAAAATCTACCGTACCGGTATTCTTATGTACGGCAAAAAAGCCAGTTGGAAGGAGATGCTGAAGTGGGCCTTCCGGAAATACTGATTCCGGGGAGATGCTGTCCGGTCAGTCGTGTTCTCCGGCAACCCAAACAGAGGCCTCCAGATAGGTCATTTCACTGATGTGAAAAATTTCCCGGAAGCCGTGCTCACCAACCAGGTCCCGGTGTTGGGGGTTCACATAAATCAGATGGAGCATACGGGGA